>JAVWAR010000037.1:0-7706 GCA_036649955.1 Clostridia bacterium
GGAGAGACTCGAACTCCCGGCCCCATGGACCCAAACCACGTGCGCTACCAAACTGCGCTACACCCCGACGTATTATGCACTGACTAATAAAATATACACTATATACGCATTATTGTCAACAGAAAATATAAATTTAATTAAAAATGTTTATTCTCTTTTTATGACAATCTTCGTATGAATATTATTTATTGTCTTATTCTTTTTAGCGTCTATTATGTTAAACTATTTTTAGCAGGAGGGAACGGAAAATGATTGTAAAATATGTAAGTTCTGGCGATACGTTATCTGCCAATTTTTATGGAGAACTTGATGAATGTTCTGCTGAAAAGGCAAGAGAAGGCTTGGATAATTTACTAGAAGACTTAAAAACGACTAAATATGCCAAGTTTATATTTGATTTTTCAAACCTTACGTTTATGGATAGTACTGGCATTGGTGTGATTATTGGAAGATATAATAAATTTAAAAATTATCCTATTGAGTTTTTTATTAAAGGTGCAGATTCTCACGTTGATAGAATTCTTGGTATGACTGGTATATATAATATAATTCCTAAAATAAGTTAAGAGGTGAAAATATGAAATTTGATAATGAATTTACAATGGAACTTGATGCTAAAAGTATAAATGAAGGCTTTGCTAGAAGCATGATTGCTGCGTTTTGTGTTCAATTAAACCCATCTATTTCTGAAATTAATGATATTAAAACTGCTGTTAGTGAAGCAGTGACAAATTGTATAGTTCATGGATATGCAGGCAAAGATGGCAAAATTATGATAAATGTTGGAATACTTAAAAATACGATTTGTATTACTATCAGCGATAATGGCTCTGGAATTGAAGATATTGATAAGGCTAGACAGCCATTTTATACAACGAAACCCAAAGAAGAACGTTCTGGTATGGGCTTTACGGTTATGGAATCATTTATGGATGCGCTAGAAGTAAAAAACAAACAAGGTGGTGGATTAATAGTTTTCATGAAAAAGAACATAAGGAAGTAATGCTGTGGAAGAATTTAAACTTATAGATTCAAATGAAACATTACGGTTAATTGCTCTTGCACAAACAGGTGAAGAAGATGCAAAGGAAAAACTTGTGAATGGAAACTATCCGCTTATTAAAAGTATTGTTAAAAGATATAGGAATAAGGGTACTGAATATGATGACTTATATCAATTAGGTTGTCTTGGATTTTTGAAAGCCATACGTAATTTTGATACCTCATATAATGTAAAATTTTCTACATATGCAGTTCCAATGATTGCGGGCGAAATAAAAAGATTTTTAAGAGATGATGGAACTATTAAGGTTTCAAGGGCGTTAAAAACTCTTGCAATCAAAGTAAATTCATATATTGATAAATATAAGCAAGAGCATAATGGAGCGCCTACACTTGAACAATTAGGAACTGAATTTGATTGTGAGCCACAGGAAATTGTGTTTGCGTTAGATGCAATGAGAGCCCCAATTTCAATATATGAGCATACGGATGACAGAAGTGAATCCAGCCCCAGTATTATTGATAAAATCATTGTTGAAGAAAAGGAAGATATGGTTTTAGACAAATTGCTATTAAAAGATGCAATTTGTGAACTTGGTGATAGAGAAAGAAAAATTTTATTGCTTAGGTATTATAGAGGTAAAACGCAAAGTGAAGTTGCTGAAATTTTAGGAGTTTCTCAGGTTCAAGTGTCAAGGCTTGAAAATAAAATTCTTGATAAATTAAAAGAAAAGTTTAAATAAAAAAAGCCGTAATCAAAACATAAATTTTGACGGCATTTTTTATTGTAATTATTTAACGAGTGTACTATCAGTAGTTGTTACGTATGGCATATTTTTTACAACAATGTTTTTATTTACAGGTGCATTTGTAGAACTTGCAATAGGCGTAATTGTCGAGTTTGAGATAGGTGTAATTGGTAATGGCATATTAGTTCTATATGGTTTTGATGCACTTTTTGGAAAAGTATCTTTTGCAACATAGTTAGTATTATTATAATTGTATTCATTATCTATTGTTGGTGAAAGAGGTCTTGCTATAACATTGTTTTGATTTGTTGTAAGTGTTGATGGTTGAGTAACTACTTTATTGCTTGTTTGATTTGTTGTAGTTTGATTGTTTAAATTAATTGTGTTTAAATTTTTATCATTTGAAGTTAAATTTGTTTTAGAAGCATTTTCTGTATATGTATTTTGAGATTTATTTTCAATAATACCTATAATTGATTCCATTGCGGCAAGCCCGCTATCAAATTTAGCATATCTATTTTTTAGTGTTTCTGTGGCACGAATTAATTTCGAATTAATCATATTAGTACTATTTTGACTCATTGATTCTGCTTGATTTATTTGTTTATTAAGCATGCCTCTGTTTTGTTTAAAAAAGTTTGTTGTTTCTTCTATAATGCCAATATATTCTGTAATTGCTTGTTTTTCTGTTGATGTAAGTGAAACATCTCCATTTGCAATGTCAGAAGAATATAACATTATTACATTTCTTTTATTATTCATGTTATCAACTTTTCCAGCAGTATCTTTTGTGCTATTGATAATTATTGTGGCATCGTAAGCACCAACGTATGGAAGAGTATTATCTAAGTTATTGTTAATATTATTTGTTGTAGCAATATTATTATTTTGAGTTGTAACATTTTTTGGTGTATTAAAGTTACTTGAATATAGAGTTGGAAGAGCAGTATTAGTTGTTGAAGTTTTTAAATTTTCAGTATTAATTTTATTTACAACTTGTGAATTAGTTCTATTTTCTAAGTCTTTAATATTAGAAACTTGTGAATTATTTACCAAATCTGTTCTTTGAGTATTTGTAAGTGGAAATTGCATATTATTGGTATTTGTTAATATTTTGTCATTATTATACGTATTTTGAGTAGTTTGACCACTAGATTGCGTATTTTTTAAATTCAAATTGCTATCTTGAATCTGTGTTGTGTCTGTTATAATAATGATTGGTGCATTTTCATTTGTAAGTTTTGCATTATTAACCGAGTAATTATATTTAGAATTTTTGACTGCATTATTAGCAAGTGTATTTGTTTGCTCTGTATTAACCGTTTCCAGTTTTTTTGCAGCATAAACCATATTTGTAACATTTTTTTCAATGTTACGTGCTAACGTTTTATTTGAATCTGCACAAGAAACAAATGCAAAAACAATTAAAACTGCACATATTGATGATATAAATTTTTTCATCATGTATCCTCCTGTTGTTTTTAGTGTGTGCTTTCAATAAAAAAATATTTATTAAATGTATAATTTTTTTTATAAAGTCTAAAATTGATAGTGTTGAGAGGAATTTGATGTGGATATTAAAAAAAGAAATGAAGATTATATTGCTTACGTTGAAAAAAAATCTCCAAAAGCATCTTGGGGCAAATCTTTATTTCATGCATTTTTAGTAGGCGGAACGATTTGTCTATTTGGTCAAATGTGTGGTGATATTATTAGATGCTTTTATCCATTGCTTGACAATGTTTCAATAGGTTCGTGGGTAAATGTTATTGTTATATCCATTACTATCATTCTTACAGGTTTTGGAGTATTTGATGAAATTGCAAGGTTTGCAGGTACCGGTACTGTTGTACCAATTACTGGTTTTGCAAATTCTATTGCATCATGCGCAATAGAATTTAAAAAAGAGGGACTTGTGTTTGGTCTTGGCACAAAAATATTTGTTGTTGCAGGTCCAGTTATAGTTAATGGTGTGGCATTCAGTATGATTATTGGTTTAATTTATTTTATAATTAATTTGTTTTAACAAATAGTAGGAGATTTTTATGGGGATAAAATGTGGCAAACAAACTTATAAGTTATCTAACAAGCCTGTAATTATCGGTGTTGCATCCTTAGTTGGAAGCAAAGAAAAAGAAGGTCCACTTGGCAATTATTTTAAGTATAGCGTTGAAGATGATTTAATGGGTGAAGACACCTTTGAAAAAGCCGAAAGGATTATGATGGAAGATGTTATTGCGCAAGCGATTGTAAACGCAAAAATTGTTGAAGATGATTTAGATATGATTGTTGGCGGTGATTTATTAAACCAATTAATAACAATGAATTATTCTGCTAGAAGTTTTGATGTGCCGTTTCTTGGAGTTTATGGCGCTTGTTCAACCATGAGCGAAAGTCTGGCAATTTCTTCTTGCTTAATTGATGGTGGTTTTGGTAAATATATTGCGTGTTGTACTGGAAGCCATTTTAGTACTGCTGAAAGGCAATTTAGAAGCCCACTTGAATTTGGTAATCAACGGCAAACATATTCACAATGGACGGTTACTGGTATGGGTTGCAGTATACTTAGTGATACTGGTTACGGTCCACGAATATCAATGATTACCTTTGGAAAAGTAACTGACTATGGTATAAAAGATATTGCAAATATGGGAGCGGCAATGGCTCCTGCTGCAAAAAACACATTGCTTGCATTTTTTGCTGATACAAACACAATACCAAGTGATTATGATTTGATACTAACTGGTGATTTAGGTAAACTTGGAAGTGATATTCTCAAAGATTTAATGGAAAATGAAGGGTTTACGCTTGGTAAAAACTATGATGATTGCGGGCATATTATTTATAGTAGTGAACAAAAGGCTTTTCAAGGTGGAAGTGGAGCAGGTTGTTCAGCATGTGTTTTTAACTCATATATTTATGAAAAATTAATGAATCGTGATTTTAAAAAAATTATATTTTTGGCAACAGGTGCGCTTATGAGTACAACAACAAACCAACAGGGCGAAAGTATTCCGGGTATTGCGCATTTACTTGTTATAGAAGCACCAAACGCGAGAAAAAAGACAAATAAGGTTAAAAAGGTGTTGAAATGATAATAGCATCATTATTTATGTATTTGAAAGTGTTTGTTATAGGGGGACTTATTTGTTTAATTGGAGAAATTATTGTTGTTAAAACGAAATTTACTACGGGTAGAATTCTCGTTCTATTTTTAATGATTGGTGCATTATTGGGAGGGCTTGGCATATATAATTACATTGTAGAATTTGCAGGAGCAGGGGCTACTGTCCCTATATCTGGGTTTGGTAATGCTTTGGCGCAAGGTGCTATAAATGCTGTTAAAACTGATGGATTATTGGGTGCTTTGTCGGGAGGTCTTATTGCAACTTCTGCTGGTATAAGTATGTCCATAGGTCTTAGTTATTTAATTGCTTTGTTTTCATCTTCAAAAACTAAAAAACATTAAGGTAAATTTTCTAGCATAGAATAGAATATGAGAAGAAATAGAGCCCGTGTGTTTTGTTTTTCTATTAGAAAAAGACGCAAGTTTTTTGTGTTTTTTTCTGTTTTATTTATAATTTTTTTCCTAACTGCGGTGTATTTTAGTAGGCTTGTAAACCCATTACTGATTAGTACAAGTGAATCAAAAATAAAAGTTGTTGCAAATAAATCTATGAATATTGCAGTTACGAGAGCAATGGAACAAAATATTAGATATGACGATTTAATTCATATAGTTACTGATTCTTCCGGTAAAATTTCATTAATACAAGCCGATTCAGTACAAATAAATGCTTTATCTAAACTTATAGCATCAATTACACAAGAGAATTTGATGAAACTTGCCGTAGCACCTATTGAGATCCCACTTGGTGCGTTTACGGGAATAACAATCATATCAAATATAGGTCCAAAAGTTAGTGTAAATCTTACGCCATTTGGAGATATTTCTTGTAAATTTACTTCGGAATTTATTTCCGCTGGCATTAACCAAACACAACATAGAATTTATCTTAATATTTCAACTTTTGTAACCGTCGTTTTGCCTTTTGATAAAATAACTGTCAATTCTAAAAGTGATGTACTTTTATGTGAAAGTGTAATTATTGGAGATATACCAGAAACATATCTTAATGCATCAACATTAGATAATATGCTTGACCTTGTACCAAGAAAGTAATATCCTTGACAATTAGGAATGGTTATGTTAACATTTTTGTGAGGTAAATATGAATAAAATTTTCTTAGATAATGCAAGTACAACAAAGGTTTTTGATGATACTTGTATGATTATGAATAAATATTTGAAAGATGAGTTTTATAATCCGGGCGCGGTTTATTTGTCGTCTTTTAATGTTTCAAAAGATATTACTGAGGCGAAAAATAAAATTTTAAAAGCGTTTGGTGCGGTAGATGGTAAGATAATAATTACTGGAAGTGCAAGTGAAGCCAATAATATGGTTTTACGTAGAGCAAAGCGTTCACCAAATCAAAAAATTATCATAAGTATGGGCGAGCATCCATCGGTTTTTGAAACGGCACGTAGTTTGGAAGTTGAAGGGAATATAGTTGAATATGTACCCATCACAAAAGAGGGCATTTCAATGATTGATAATAATGTAGCGCTTGTTAGTATTATGCATGTCAGCAATGAAACGGGTGCAATTAATAATATCAAAAGGCTGTGTGAACTTGTAAAAACAAAGAGTCCTGATACGCTATTTCATAGTGATGGAGTTCAAGCGTTTGGTAAAATTCCTGTAAACGTTGATTCGTTGGGTGTTGATTTCTATACAATTTCTGCACATAAAATTAATGGTCCAAAAGGCATTGGTGCGCTTTATGTAAGAAATAAAAATCTTATAAAACCGCTTATAACTGGTGGTGGTCAAGAAGATGGATTTAGGGCTGGTACTGAGAATGTACCTCAAATAATGGCTTTTTCATATGTTTGTGAACAAAAAATACCTAAAATTGCAGAAAATTATGAAAAAGTTTTAAAGTTGAGAAATTCATTTGTAAAAGATTTATTAATTAAAGGCGATAATATAATTACAATTAATTCTCCACTTGATAAAGCGTCACCATACATTTTAAGTATTTCTGCCATTGGTTGCAGGGGTGAGGTCTTGCTTCATTCACTTGAATCTTACAATATATATTTAAGCACTGGCTCTGCGTGTTCTGCAAAAGTTATTCAAAACAGAATTTTAAATGCAATGGGCAAAAACAGAGAAGAGGTTGAAGGTAATTTACGCATATCTTTTAATAGTTATGACGAGTATGATATTGAATATATTACTGATAAAATTATAGAATCAATTAAAAAATTTAGTAAACACATAAGAAGGTAAAAATGAAAAATGTTATATTACTTAGATATGGAGAAATTCATTTAAAAGGTAAAAATCGTGGTTTTTTTGAAAAAATGTTAATTGATAATGTTGAACATGCAATGTTACCATTTAATGCAGTTGTCAAAAGAATATCTGGTAGATACTTAATTTCCGAGTATAAAGAAGAAGATGCAAATAATATTATCAATGCGCTTAAAAACATTGCTGGATTATATTCAGTTTCAAAATGTTGTGAAGTTATATCTGATAAACAAATAATTTATGATACAGCAGTAATGATGTGTAAAAACTTATCTGGAAGTATGAAAGTTGAAACCAATAGAGCAGATAAAAAATTCCCTATAAATTCTATGGAGTTCTCAAAAGATTTAGGTGGTTATTTGCTTGATAATATTAGCGGTTTTAAAGTGGACATTCATCATCCAGAGATTATTATAAATATAGATATTAGGGAAAATGGTAACACATATATTTTTACTGATACAGAAAAATGTATTGGTGGACTACCTGTGGGCTCAGCCGGTAAGGGGTTGCTTTTACTTTCGGGCGGAATTGACAGTCCAGTTGCTGGATATATGATGGCAAAACGAGGGGT
>JAVWAR010000038.1:0-7703 GCA_036649955.1 Clostridia bacterium
CAGGCACCATTGATATTGCATGCGATGGGCAAGATTTTGCGCACATTCCACACCCATTACATTTAGTCCAATCAATCTGACCAGTTTCAGTATCAGTGGCGTGAGTTGGGCAAACATACAAACACAGACAATCTTTTGTACATAATTTTATATTTCTAACTGCATACATTTTTATATTCCCCCTTCTGCTATTTCATGAATTTTAAATCTTGGAACTTTGCATATAGGGCAAATTTCAGGAGCCTCATCACCAATATAAATAAAGCCGCATATTTCACAAACAAATATTTTGGCATTTTTTAAAAATGTAACGCCTTCTTTCTTGTATCTGCCAATCAACATCTCAACAATTTTAGATACTTTTTCGCTCCAAGTAAGAATTCTAAGCGCACCTCTATCGCCTTCTCCTTTTGCTATATTGAAAGCACTAGGAAAATACTCCTGAATGTCCGCATTGAGTCTTTTTGAGATATCTTCATAACTTGACTCTTTTGACTTTTCGCTATTCTTTTTATAATAATCAGCTATTTCATTAAACAATGTCATTTCTTCCGTTTTATATTGCTTTTCACAACCTTTAGCAAGATTGGTACATAAAACGTAAAGTTCTGCATTTGTTAATTCATTATTTTTGTTTGATTTTGATACGCTTTTGTCAACCTTATGAGTTTCTTTTGGCTGAACTGTAGTTACTTTTGAAGAATTATCTTCCACCAATTCGGTAAATGCACTCTTGGCTGCGCCGCAAAGCGGACAAACCCAATACGCAGGCAAATCTTCAAATTTCACTCCTTCTTTTTGCTCATCATAAACATACTTACATATCGAACAAATATATTTTTTCATAAAACCTCCCTTTTTATTTTTCGTTTATATTATTTCACATACTTTTGATCTTTTTTATAACATTCACTACATATATAGTTGATGTTAAGTTGATAATTAATAAACTTTGTAACATTTTTTGAAATAATATCAGTGACACCTTCTATTTTTATATCATAGACCTTTCCACATTTACAACATTTCTTATGGCAATGCGGAATATTACTTTTGTCAAACCGCGCAGGCTCTCCCAAAAGTTCTATCTTACCAATATCGCCGTTTTGAATCATAAGACCTAAATTGCGATAAACGGTCCCAAATGCAATTGAAGGCATATTACTTTTAGCAATTGTAAAAATTTCTTGTGCAGTTAAATGTTCTGCAGATTTCATAATAATATCATAAATAATTTTACGTTGCTTTGTCATTTTTTGCCTCCTATGATATTAGGAATAGTTCCTATTTATATATTAACTTATTTTAATTTCATTGTCAAACACTTAAAGCCTTTTTTAGATAAAATAAAAGGCATAAACAAATCACTAGCATCCGAAAGATTTATATCCTAAATTTTGACCCCATTTTTGACCCCATTTTTTAGCCAAAAAAAATCCACAGACATAATCTGTGAATTGTAACCACTACATATTGTGTTTTAGTTTGAAGAAAACCACAACATATAGTGTTTTGGCTCCCCGGGTAGGATTTGAACCTACGACCTATCGATTAACAGTCGAGTGCTCCACCGCTGAGCTACCGAGGAATATTTGCTTTTTCTATTTAGAAATGCAAATGTATTATATAATATAATCAACCTTTTTGCAAGCACTTTTACAATAAATTTTGCTTTTTATCTTAAAAGTCCGTTAATGTATTGTTTTTCATCTTCATTACTTATTAAAAAAGATAATTTATCTTCAATATCTTCAAAACTTTTATTCATTACATAACTTATTGACTGAATTTTTGATAGTGAAACACCTTTGGTTTTTTCATTTGATTTGTCAACTTCTCTTTTAAGTAACACAAATGATTCGTCAAAAATTTTATGCTTTATAATAAGCGTTGTTAAAACGCTTATATATTTTTCTGCCGTTTTTAAAATATCTTGATAATTATAAATATACGAATATTCATTATTTACATTCAAAAAATATTTATATCCGCTATAAATATTAACATAATTTTCTATCAATATTTCTCTTATTTTTTTCTTGTTTTTCAGCATAATTAAGTATACGATAATTTAATGATTTATATACCTAAACTTCAACGAACCAACTATATTCATCCAAAAACAAATACCGCTGTTGACCACCAATTTGGCAAGTATATCTCTTGCCACAACCGCCACCCTTAGTGCCTGCTTTATTTGAAATATCTATTATTTTATCAATGTCAAATTTATTTCCATCTTCCCAAATTATAGATAATGGAATAACCTGACCATTTGCATTCATCTTCGTTATGACTGTAACTAATTTTTTCATTTTGGTTTTTTATAGCATACTGGATGAATAGTATGTTCATCCTTAATGACTATCTCTCCCATTTTTTTATCAACCATAACAATACCCCGCTTAACTGACTTGCTACCAAATCTGTCACGAATTTTTTCCACTGCTATTTCAAGATTTTCTTTTCGCTCTTCCTTTTGCACAACACCACTTATATCGAGTTGTTGTTCATCAGTAAAGTCTGAAACAGAAATACCAAGTCCACGTACCAGAGTTGCCCACTCCCAATTTTTTAAAAACAATTCGTAAGCATGTGATGCAATACTAGAACAAAGTGCAGTCGGTGGATTCATTTTTGCCATTCTTATAGTTGAATTAAGATTATTGCTCATGATAGTTAAACTTATACTTCTTGCCTTTTTAAAACCATAATCACGCATTCTCGAAGCGACACTTTCAGCAATAACAAATAACAAACTTTCAACATCTGAATTATTTGTAAGATCTCTATAAAAGGTAATACTATTGCCAACAGACTTTATTTCACTATCTTCTGTATACTTTCTAACTGGTGCAAAGTCCATTCCACAAGCATAATCATGTAGAACATCTCCCCACTTACCCAAATGACTAATTAAAAAAGATTTATCAGAGCGCGCAATATCTCCTATTGTATTAATGTTAAGTTTTTTAAGTTTTTCAAAGGTTTGTTTACCAACATAAAGCAGTTCAGATGCAGGTAAAACCCAAATTTTCTCTTTAAAATTATCTTCATTTATTACAGTGATTGCATCAGGTTTTTTCATATCCGAACCAAGTTTAGCAAAGACCTTATTAAAACTCACACCAATAGAAACAGTAAGACCAAGTTCAGACTTAATTCGTTCTTTTATAATAAATGCCAAATCTTCTGCTGAACGATAAAGTTTCACAGTACTCGTCACGTCAAGCCATGCCTCATCAATACCAAATGGTTCAATAAAATCAGTGTATTCAGCATATATTTCACGCACTTTGCGAGCATATTTAATATATTCAGCCATTCTAACTTCACAAGTTTTAAGATTTGGACATAAAGCAAAAGCCTCATACAAAACCATGCCTGTTGTTATTCCGGCTTTTTTTGCAAGCATGTTTTTTGCAAGAACTATGCCATGCCTGTTTTCTATGCTGCCACAAACAACTAGCGGAAAAGACCTCAACTCTGGTCTAAGCAAACATTCTACTGAGGCATAAAAATTATTTAAATCTGAATGAAATATTGTTCTCATTTTTATATTATACCACTATATAATAAAATTTTGCAAACAATAATAGAACGTTTGTTCTATTTTATAAAAGTATAATATTAATAGTTGTTAATTAATAATATGTTGCATGGATAATTCTTGCAAAAATATCATAAAAGTTTTATAATTCAACTATGAATAAAAAATGTAATGCCTGCCCCAGAGAATGTAATATAGACAGAGATAACCATTTAGGCTATTGCACCATGTCAAATACGATTAAAATTGCAAAAGTCATGTTGCATAAATTTGAAGAACCCATAATTAGTGCTGGCAATGGCAGTGGCGCAATATTTTTTTCAGGTTGTTCATTGAAATGCCTATATTGCCAAAACTGGGAAATTAGCCATGAAAACTCTGGAATAGAAATATCAATTATGGAACTTGCAAATATTTTTAAACGACTTGAAGACGCAGGTGCTAACAATATAAACCTAGTATCTCCCACACACTATACTTACCAAATAATATCCGCACTTAAAATTTATAAACCAAAAATTCCAATTATATGGAATACTAGCGGTTATGAGAGTTTAGCAACTCTTGAAATAATAAAAGATTATATTGATATATATTTAACTGATATAAAATATTGTAGCAGTACTTTATCCGGCGAATTTTCATCAGCAACAAATTACTTTGAAAAAGCAAGCCTTGCAACAATTAAAATGCGAGAATATCAGCCAGTAGATGTTATTGTAAATGGGCTTATGCAAAAAGGATTAATTGTAAGACATTTAATATTACCATCTTGCATAGAAGATTCATTTAAGGTATTGGATTTTATTAAAAAATTTTTAGGAAAAGAAACAATAGTTAGTATAATGAGTCAATATACACCATGTTTTAAAGCAATAAATCATTCTACTTTAAATAGAAAAATAACACCACTTGAATATAAAATAGTTACGTCTTACGCACTTAAACTAGAATTAAATAATTCTTATGTACAGGAAGAGAGTAGCGCAACAACCGATTGCACACCCGACTTTCGGCATAATATTTTTGAAATTTAACTAAAAAAGACAGAAGCCTTGCGCCTCTGTCTTTTTATTTATTTATTTTCTCCATTTGGTGTAACATTTTGACCACGAAGTTTGATATGTACTTCACGAAGTTGTTTTTCAGTAACATCTCCGGGAGCACCCATCATAAGGTCTTGCGCTTTTTTGTTCATAGGAAACGCAACAACTTCACGAATAGACTGCTCTTCAAGAAGAAGCATTACCATACGGTCAACACCTGGTGCAATACCTGCATGCGGTGGTGCTCCAAACTTAAACGCATTATACAATGCACTAAATTTTGTTTGAATTGTTTTTTCATCATACCCTGCAATTTCAAATGCTTTAAGCATGATTGCCGTATCATGGTTACGAACAGCACCAGAAGATAGTTCAATACCATTGACAATAATATCATACTGATATGCTGGAATATCAAGAGGGTCCATCGTATTTAATGCTTCAAGACCACCCTGTGGCATAGTAAATGGGTTATGACAAAAATCTATCTTGCCAGTTTCTTCATTAAGTTCATACATTGGGAAATCAACAATCCAACAGAATTTATAAATTCCCTTTTCAATAATATTTAAACGCTTACCAAGTTCTGTTCTTAAAAGTCCCAAAACCTTTCTGCACACTGCATTGGTATCTGCAACAATAAATATTGCATCACCCTGTTTAGCGCCAGTCGTTTGAATAAGATTTAATTTTTCAGAATCAGTCATAAACTTAACTATTGGACCTTGAATTTCATTATTTTCAAGAACTTTTACCCAAGCCAATCCCTTTGCACCATTCTCAACAGCAAATGATGTTAAATCATCAAATCCACGCCTTGGTAAATCGCCCGCTTTGGCACAAATTCCCTTTACGGTCTTTGAAACAAATCCAGAAAATGTAGTGTTTTTAAATACTTCTGTAAGATTGGTTATAACAAGTGGATTTCTAAGATCGGGTTTATCTGAACCATATTTTTCCATTGCATCATTATATGTAATTCTTGTAAATGGAACACAATCAACCTTGCTCTTACCATATTTTTCAAATATTTTTGGTAGTACTGTTTCCATAACTGCAAAAACGTCTTCCTGCGTTGCAAAACTCATTTCCATATCAAGTTGATAAAACTCACCGGGACAACGATCCGCTCTTGCATCTTCATCTCTAAAACAAGGTGCAATTTGGAAATATTTATCCATACCACTAACCATAAGTAGTTGTTTAAACTGCTGTGGAGCCTGTGGCAAAGCATAAAACTTACCGGGATTAACTCTGCTTGGAACTATGTAGTCACGCGCACCCTCTGGCGAAGAAACCGTTAGAATTGGTGTTTGAATTTCATTAAAACCAAGCGCCGTCATTTCTTTTCTAAGGTCTGCTATAACACTGGCACGTAAAAGTAAATTCTTCTGCAACTCTGGATTTCTAAGGTCAAGATATCTGTATTTTAATCTAACCTCTTCATTGACATTTCTACTATCCATAATATCAAAAGGCGGAGTAACTGAACACTCACCAAGCATTTCAATGGCCGATGCTTCAATCTCAATTTCACCCGTTGGAAGTTTGGTATTAATATTGTTTTCAGCTCGCGCAAGCACCTTGCCTTGAACACTAATAACACTTTCCTTACTTAAACGAATATTTTCATTTGTTTTTGTAACAATTTGCACTATACCATAATGATCTCGAAGATCAATAAATGTAATGCCACCATGGTCACGAACGGTCGATATCCAGCCGGCAACTCTTACAACTTCGCCAACGTTCTCATGTCTAAGTTCTCCACACGAGTGATCCCTATAAATGTTTTTAATAATTTTATCCATAACTATCTCCTTTTTATAATAAAAAAACCTTACCACTAAAAATAGTAGTAAGGGGCGATTTTTCTCGCGGTGCCACCCTTATTCGGTTTTTAACCCTCATTTTATTAAACTGATTGCTCCCAAGTCGTTTAAGCAATACACTCTATATATGAAACGGCTTTCAATCACGGCGTTTCTCCCTTTTTATATAAATTATAGCATGCTCTACTTGTTCATTGCATTATTAATATATTCTAATTATTATTTTTTGTCAATACTTTTATCTTAAAATTAACGTAGTTGTAGTACTAGAAACTTCTTCACCATCTATTAAAACAATCTCATCAGAATGGTTTAGTATTTTAACATTATTATTGATACGTAAATTAAACTTTGTTTCGCCTTCTTTTGTAGAAAGAATAGTATATTTACCTGGCTTAATATTCCCTTTTTTAGAAACAATTTCAGGCTGACGTGGTTTTAATATAATGTCATTTGGCAAAAATGAAACTTCCTGATTGCCATCTTTACTTGTAATTGTAGTTTCTTTTGAATACCTAGTTTCGTCCTTTACAACAACGCCACTTGCTTCCCGAGATTTTATTTCTTCCATAACTTTATTCTTTTTAACCCAAGTTGCAATGATACAGGCTATAAGAACTATTGCAAGAATGATTGCTATAATAATAAGTGCTATCTGCATATTATTACCTTCCTTTATAAATATATAATAACATATTAATAAAAAACTTTCAAGCGCTTAAACAACGTTCTTATAAATTCATAAATTATTATTTTAAAAGGTGTATTGACTTAACAGCGAAAAAAAGTTATACTAATACTATTAAATATGGGGTGAAATGATTATGACACAAAAAGAATATGATCAAGCGCTTATAGTGCTGTGTGATGACCTGAATAAAATTAAAGATGAAAACAATGAAATAAGAATTTCATCACTTGAAAATGGTGATGTTTTAATTAAAGCAGAAGAATTGGCGAAAGTTGCTCAAAAATCAACTTATAACTTTTTAAAATCTATGGGATATTATTTACTAAAAGACTCAGTACGCAGTACGCGAGAAATAATAAATTATTTGTCTTCAATTTCAGATGAAGATAAAATAGTTATAATTAACCATAGCGATGCGAATTATTTTTCACTTGAAAATAAAGCACAGCGTGAAAACCTTACACGAGATAACTGGGTTGCACTTCACTCAAATAATGAACTTTGTCTTTATGTTGTTGGAAACAATGAAGATGAATATATAACAAGACGTTTGTCACACTATGCCGATAAAAATGGAATAGTTT
>JAVWAR010000039.1:0-7343 GCA_036649955.1 Clostridia bacterium
CACAAGAACTTGCAAGAAAGAATGGAAACAAACCAAAATCCACAGAATATGCTTATACAGATGAAAACTTTTATATTGTGACAGATAATAAACTTGGAAATTTTAATGTTGGTCTTCAATTAAATATTGAGGAGAACAGAACTATTATAAATGAAATAACGGAGGAAATTGAAAATGGCACTTACAGAAAATCAAATACTCTTGATAAATGGTTTAGAATTGTTCAAAGTAGAGAAACAGGCAATAATTGGAATAATGGCATCGTTGAAGAAAGACAGTCAAGTGAAAGAAATGATTCAGTTTCTAAACAAAAATCACAAGGCTACACAAGAGGAAATTTTGAAGAAAACAACAGAAATGTAAAATATTCATTAAAGAGAAATAGTCTTGGAAAGAATTTAACAGAGCACCAAGCAGAATTTTTTAAAAATTCAAAAGTTGTTGATAAAGATGGTAATTTACAAGTTGTTTATCATGGAAGCTCAGAAAAATTTAGAAAACAAAAAAGAGTGCTAAATACACTCTTTTAAACACTATATATTGTGTTTGAGTTCAATAATAAACACAACATGTAGTAAATTGGCGGAGAGAGAGGGATTTGAACCCTCGCTACGATTACTCGTACTAAGGCCTTAGCAGGGCCTCCTCTTCGACCACTTGAGTATCTCTCCATGCCACCTTTTGATTATAGCATAACCTTATTTAAATTAAAAGTGTTTTCTTAAAAGTTTTTTGTTATTTTATGTTTATTATATCTTTTCATTGAATTTTTGCGTTTGTTGTTGTATACTATTACTAATATATATGAAAGGAGCGTAATTATGAACTCATCTTTTACTATTGGTATTACCGCTGTGGGTTTAGTTATAATTTTGCTTGGTGTAATTGTCGGTGCAGTTCGTGGGTTTAGCAGGTCTTTTACTAGAACAATAATGGCGCTTGTCAGTGCTGTATTAGCGTTCTTTTTGTCTGCAAAATTGGCATCTGCTCTATTGGTTATGGATATTTCTTCACTTGGTATTAATATTGGTGGAAGTATTGTCTATAATCTTCAAGATATGCTTTTATCATTTTTAAATCAAATCACATTTATTAAAGAACTTGCGTTAACCAGTTCAACATTCAATGCATTTGTTGTTCAATTACCGCTTATGATTATTAATATTGTAGTATTTTTGTTACTATTCTTTATAATTAAATATTTATCAATGTTTATTTATTGGATAATTTGGGGTGTATTTTTCAGGGCTAAAAAGTCAGCAACTGGCACAGCCTTGAAAACTCGTAAGCATTGGATAACCGGTGGTATTTTAGGTGGTGTAAATGCATTAATTACCTTATTAATATTACTTATACCTATGTTTGGTATTGTCAGTGTTTTTGATATTGCCGATAAAGCAATTCAAAGTGCGCCACAAAAAGTTGTTGGTGCATCATATTCATCAGTTACTGGTGAAACTCTAACAAACATGATTGAAACAACACCTCCGGAAACTACGCCTCCTGCTGTACAGCCATCAACGCCGCCTCCGCCAGCGCTTACGGTAAATCAAGTAATTACACAAGTAGGTAAGTATGTAAACGAATTTAGAGAAAATGGTTTTATAAAATTATTTTCCGCAGTTCATCTTGACCAACTTAGTGTTGTAGCCTTTGATGATTTAACTACCGTAAAGGTGCTTTCTGAAAAAATTACTCTTAAAAATGAAATAGTATCCGTTGGTAAGATTTATTCACAAATTGATACAATTAAGGCTATTTCGACTTCGCCAACGGCGGAAGATTTCACTTCTTTACAATATGTTATTAACTCTGCATTTGAGTCAACAATATTTAGTAAAGTTATTGAAGACATAGTTCCAAAACTAGCAGTTGCGTGGACCGACTCAGTAAATACAACATTTCTTGGAATAGCAAGACCTGCTATTGCTGATGAAAACGCATCTTTATTATTTGATGAATTTTTAAAATCTTTAATTCCGTCTACAAGACTTACATTAAAATCAGACCTTTTAACGTTTGTATCGGTTGGTACTGTTATAAGTAATCCTAGTAATAATTTACTAGATGCTATTGTCAAGGGTGGTGATGTGTTGACATGTGTCACTACTGGTAATGTAATACAAGACTTAATTTTAGAAATGAGTAAAAGCCCAACATTTAAAAAGGTTATTCCTGAGGTGGTAAACTTTGGGCTTAAAACTGCATATAAAAGTATGGGTATAGTTCTTACACCTGAGAACAAAAATAATTTAACAACGTCAGTTGACGGAACAAAAGTTAATTGGAATGATGAGGCTGTAAAGGTTCAAAGTATTATACAAAAAGCATATAACGCATCAATAACTTTTAAAGGTGTTACGAGTATTGACCAACTTGAAGATGCAAAACTGATTGAACTTGGAGAAGCGTTTAATTCACTTAGAGATTCTGCATTGTTTGGCAGTATATCTAAGAATATTATTGTAGAGATGTTATCACAATTTGGATCAGTTCCTCCTGAAATTGTAACCGTTATGAGAAATTCAGATACAAGTAAAATTAATTATAGTGTCATGTTTGTTGATATAAAAACTTCGCTTGTCAAAGTTACGGCAGCAATAAATACAATAAGCACTGCAATAACCAATGGTTTTAAAAATGCAGATGTAAAAGCAGTTATTGATAGTGTGACAACGGGTGGCGGATTACCAGAAAGCATAATAGATGTAGCAAGTGCTTATATTGAGTCTAACCCTGAACTTAATAAATCACCAGAAGTGGGTGCAATAATATCAACACTTGATGTATTAAAGGTTGATAAAGGAACACCAGAAGAGAAAGCCCAAAAACTATTGGAATTTAAAAATAGTGTTGGCACGACACTTGATGTTATGACAAATTCTACTATTCTTGTTGACGCAATGAAAGAAGTAAAACTTCCTACTGATGTGATATCAAGTGAAGTTAAGGCGGTAATTGCAGAAAGTATAACTGCAAAAAGTGATTTGACGGAAAACGAAAAAAATGCACTTAAAAACTTCTTTAATATTATATAAAACAAATAAAAAAATAGGTGAAAGTTCACCTATTTTTTATTTGTAATTTTATTGGTTTTTTATTCCGACTGAGAATTGGTTTCTTGTATTTCTTCTTGCGGTTCTTGTATTTCTTGTATTTCTGTATCTTTGTCATCAATAGATTGAAATAAGTTGTTATCTTTGCAAAGAGAAAGTTGAATAAGCCCTTTTAGTCTATAATCGCCAATTTTTTGGTTCAAATCTTCCATGTTATCATCAGAATTTGATGATTGCGGGTTATTTAATGGAGAATTAAATGTTTTATTTTTAAATGTTTGTAGTTGTTCTTTATTTTTTATCTCTATCAACTCTATTATGCGATTGACAAAGTATTGTATATTTTCTTCCAAAACATGTTTTGTACACTTATTTTTTTCGATTAAAATTTCAAATAGTTTTGTAAGTATTTCATTAAGTTCTTTACTTGATAAATCAGTAATTTTTGGAATTAAATCATCTAATTTTTTTGATTCAATTTCCTTATAAGCGCATAATGTATTTAATAGGAAATTATATGGAGATGACTCTTTCAGGTAAGAATTAATGATGTTTTGTGTGTCATAATATTCTGGTATAAATCTTGTTTTGACTTCTTCTTTATTTAAATAAATATATAATTCATCAAAATTATATGGTGTAGAGTATATAGGTAATTTTTTTAATTTTTCAAAAATTTTATCAATATATAAATTGGGATCGGAGTCTAACATAGACTGTGTAGTTTCAGCAACTAATTCGTTTAGTTTTTCAATAAGTTTGCGGAAAGTTTTAGTTTTTAATTTTAATGTATTTGCGAAAACCTGTCCACCAGTTATTCCAGATGATAACGAGTTTATTAATTCTTGTAATGAATTGTCAGTACGTTCATCTGCAATATCTTTTGCAACGACATCATTGTCATTTGAAAAGCAGTTATATAATGCTTGCATCAACTTTGCAGAATCAGCAAAATCCTGTTGCGATTGTTCTTCATCTTTTTGTTTGTTTACGCACAAAATTATTGGTGAAGTTTGATATTCTTTATATGTAGAATTTATTTCTTTTGAGATATTTGACAAACTAGAAACAAGTTTGTTTATTGTTTTTATGTGTTGCTTTGATTTATCAATTTCTATGTTAACATTTTTTTTGTATTCATTAATGATATTAATTGGAACATGGTTTCTATTTGAGCATCGTAAGTCTTCGTTTAAATTGTTAGTAATTTCCTGTACTTTATTAGCAAGTATATTTTTTACACAATTTATTATTGAATCAGGTATTGCAATCTTATCATTTCCAAGTTCCAAATATAGTGATGAAAGCACTTTTAAATCAACGTCAATTTTACTGATTTGAACTATAACATTATAAATGTCTTGGGTGAATATTTGAATATCTTGCATGTGTTTTGATAATTGAATTATATTTTCACTTTCTCCAATAGCGTTAGCAAATGATACTTCAAGTTCTTCATCCCGTGTTAATTCAGTTGATATTTTCGTTTCTAATGTTGTTAAATTTTCCGTACTAGCAGTTATAAGTTTTTTAATAATTGGCTTTTCTTGATATATACTATCTCTTACATCAAACGAATTTTTAATTGATTTAAATACGTCTTTAATTTTAGTAGGGTCTGTGACATTTTTATAATAATTTGTTATCATATCAAAAGAGTCTTTTAAATATATAATATCATTATTTAGACTTGAACATATTTTTTTATCAAGTTCAAGACAATCTTTTGAAAACCCTAAATCCAATTCTTGAAAATCTTTAACTAACATGTTAAAGTGTTTAGCACTATTAACTGATTTATTTATTTTGATAGTTAATTTGTCATCCTTGTTTTTCTTTTGAAGTTCTAGTGTATTATTGGGTTTTTGTGACTCAATTTTCATTCTGTTTGCTATTTCCGTAGAGGTTTTGTTAAGAAGTAGCGAAAGATTTGCAACTACTTGTAAATCTTTTAAGTTTACATTTGAAAAGGCTTTTTTCTCTCTAATAGTTGATTCATCATTATTATTTATATGAATATATGTATTGATATTTTTTAGGAAAGCAAGGTCGCTAAATTTTGTTGAAAAACTAATATTTTTTATTAATGAATCAGCAAATGTTTTAGTAGTTTGTTTATTGTCATGGTTTAAAAATTTATCAAGTTTGCCAAATACATTTGCAGTATATTCTTCAAGTTTATTAATCATAATTTCTATTTTTAGAATTATAACTTTTTCTTGTTCAGGAATTTCAGCGCAATCTTTTTCTTTAAGTTGTAAAGTAATTGATTTTGGATTTTTTGATAGTTGCTGATAAGTCGAATATGCATTTGAGTATATTTGGTTATTATTAATTGTATCATTAAATTTTAAAATTCTAACTAATAGGCTTAAAGATGATGCATATATTTGTGGAATTTCACCAAGAAACGTTTGCATGTCCTTTACATATGCTTTTTGAAGATTGTAGTCTGGTACTGCATTAATACTTAAAATTTTATTATCTGTTGATGGTAGTTCTCTGCAAAAGTTGCAAACTTGTAAAAGATATAATGCGGTTGGAGAATAAAAGTCGGTATGTGTTGAGTCATCTTTGCCATGGTAAATTTGTCTTATACCATGTAAAAGTAATTCTTTATATTTTTTAGTCACATTAGTTTTTGATTTATCTATTGGTAATGTGTTTGCAAGAGTTTCATACATGTTATCAATATTTTTTCTTGCCATGGGTTGAAATTCGATGTCATCATGAATCATTACATCTAATGGCAGTGGAATAAATTTAGTATAATCAATGCCGGAAAATGGTTCAGTCGTCTTATACGCTGTTGAACGAATAACATTTTTTATTTCCTCTTCAATTATAATAAGTTTTTCTTTGTCATAATAACTATCACTACTAAGTGTTTCATAAAAAGCCATACTGCAATTAAGTGCTTCACTTTTAACTAAAAACCAATGCCTTAAATTACCACTTACTTGTTTTCTGAATTCTATGCAATTTTTTCTTGAAAAAAATGGCATGTTGTTGAGCAACTGCATGTATTCATTATCAGCAATTTGTACAACTTCACAATTTTCTCTGAGTGAATTTAAAATAGTATCAGGTACAGAATTACTCATACAAAACTCCTTTTGCCCATTATACAACAATTATGTTGTCTTTTCAATACTTAAAACAAAAAAATATATATTTTAGGTTGTTATTAGATGATTTTTTAAAGAGTATATGTTAAAATATTTTAAAGAGGTGTAAAATGATTAAAAAAATACCTGTTATAATTGGTGCGGATACTGGAATTGATGATGCAGTTGGAATATTGCTTGCAATTCAGAGCCGAAAATTAGATATAAAACTGATAAATTGCAGTGCAGGTAATGTTGCGCCTTCGCAAGTGTCTGAGAATACTATTAAGATATTGGATTTTGTTGGTAATCATGATGTGCGAGTTTCTATGGGCTCAACAAAACCTTTTGGTAAGCCTGGCGTTGTTCCTCATGTTCACGGACAGACAGGTCTTGGAAATTATGAGTTTGAACAGGCAAGTAGATTAGGTGAAGAAAATGGCATAAAAATTATGAGTGACATTATTCTTTCGAGCACTGAAAAAATTACAATTATCGAAACTGGTCCACTTACAGACATTGCCTTTTTAATAAGAGATTATCCTATGGTTAAAGATAATATTGAGCGAATTGTTTTTATGGGTGGTTCGACTGCTGATTATGGGAATGAAGTACCTTATGCGGGATTTAATGTTGCTTGTGATCCTGAGGCAGCAGATTTTGTTTTTAAAAGTGGTGTAAAGATAGACCTTGTACCTATGGAAATGGGACACACAGCCTTTCTTGATTATAAAGATATTTCAAATACTAAAAAAATAAATTATATTGGAGCAATGTTGGAAATAGTTTATCGTAGTTATAATGATAGACATGTTAAAAATGGAATTGCGACTCATGATGGCTGTGCCGTTGCTTATGTTATTTGTCCAAAAATTTATAAAACAAAACAAGCCAAAGTTGAAGTTAAATATTATAACAATAATCAGACGGGTATTGCGGTTTGTGATTTTAATTCAAATGAGCCAAATATGACTATATGTTATGAAATTGATGTTAAGGCATTCAAGAAATTATATTTTAATATGTTGAAAAAGGCGAGATAGAACGTTATTTTTATCTACAATACGAGTATATATAAAAGAGGAGTGTAAAATGGAGAAAGAACAATTTATAGATTTTTTAGATAAAAACATTCTTTCTATTTTTACCGGTTCAGAAATCACTGGTGAAGAGGACTCTT
>JAVWAR010000040.1:0-5279 GCA_036649955.1 Clostridia bacterium
CTTTACCACAGCTTAGAAATTGTATGAATTTATTGGCACAAACGGATTATCAGCTTAAAAGCAGTAAAGTAGATGATATAATTTTAATGCAAAAGCTGATTGTAGAGTTGATGATAAAATAAGGAGTGGTATTTCCTGACTAAAATTGACAGGGTTGTTATAGTTGAAGGTAAATATGATAAAATTAAACTGGAAAGTATAATAAATTCAACTATACTTACAACAGATGGGTTTGAATTGTTTAAAAATAAAGAAAAACAAGAATTATTTCGTACCTTGGCAAAAACAAAAGGTTTAGCAGTTCTTACAGATTCTGATGTTGCAGGGTTTAAAATCCGTAGTTTTTTACGCAATATTTGTAAAGATGGCAGTATTATTGATGTGTATATACCTGACCTTTATGGTAAAGAAAAACGTAAAGCAAAGCCATCAAAAGAAGGCAAACTTGGTGTTGAGGGTATAAGTCCGGAGATATTGCTGGAAGCTTTCAGTAAAGCAGGTGTTGGCTGTGACCCACAAGCACCTGTACAAAAGCAAATCACTAAGATGGATTTTTTTGAGGACGGTTTATCCGGCAGTAAAGACAGCAGTATAAAACGCAGTATTCTTATTAAAAAGCTTGCATTGCCGGAACATTTGTCATCAAACAGTTTACTTACGGTGCTTAATGCACTGCTTGGGTATGATGAATATAAACGCTTGATAAATAGTGAACAGTAAGTTTGCCGACTAAACGGACAATCCGGTGTAAAGCTTGCCACATGGGGCGGCACAATGTCGGGGCAAACCTACGGTTGGCCCCGACGGGCGGCGTAGCCGCCCTGCGGTCTATGACCGCATTGTGCCGCCCCATATGTGGGCAAGGCTTACTCGGTGGGGTAAAGAGGCTTAGATTTACAAGTGAAAGGAGGCAAGCAACGATGGACTTTTGCAGTATATCATTTTTATATTTATTTTTGCCTGTTTCGGTAGTTGTGTATTATACAGTTCCAAACAAATATAAAAATATAACATTGCTTATGATATCATTAGTATTTTATTCTATGGCACAGCCAATATGGTTATTGTTGCTTGTAGCTTCTTTAGGTATAGATTATATAATTGCAGGGTGGGTGGCACAGCAAAAAAACATAGGTAAACAGAATAGATTAGCAGTAGGATTGGCAGCGGTAAAAGCAGTATTGATGATACTTATAACAGGTGTAATCTATCAAATTTATGGAATAGCAATGCCACTTGGTATACAGGTTTATACATTGACAGCATTAGGCTATATTATAGATGTATATCGTGGAGATACAAAACATGATGCAACGATTGTAGAATTTGGATTATTTTGTTGTTTTTTTGGTAAAATATTTGCAGGGCCAATATTAATATATACTGATTTTAAACAATATCTAAAAGAGAAAGAACCATCATTGAGTATGATGAGTTCAGGGCTTGTAACCTTTGTATGGGGTTTTGCAAAACAAACTTTGCTTGCAAAAGGAATGTCTGAAGTATATGGTCAGCTTTTGGCAATACCAATATCAGAACATTCTGTAATTTATGCTTGGTCAATAGTTATAGCTTATACATTTTCACTTTACTATATGTTATCCGGATTTTGTGATATGGCAAGAGGATTGGCACTTATATTTTCATTTAAACTGCCACGCAACTATTATTATCCATTTCAATCACGCACAGTACAAGATTTCTTCAATCATTTTAATATAACATTTACAAAATTTGTACAAAAATATGTTTATTTATCATTAGGCGGTGATAATGCAGGGGTAGCAGCAACTGTTGCAAACACGTTATTAACTACAATTTTAATGGGGTTATGGTTTGGTATAAGATTAAATCTTGTACTTTGGGGGATATATTTTACATTATTTATTTTGCTTGAAAAATATTTACTTAAAGATTTATTCCGTAAAATACCACCAATTTTCCTAAGAGGGTATACTTTTGCAGTAGTTATAATGTCATTTACAATTTTTGCGGCACAAAGTATGGATAGATTTTTAGATTTGATTAAAACAATGTTTGGTATTGGAGAAGTACGACTTTTTACAAGACCTACACTATATGTTTTGTCACAGAATTTTTGGCTATTTTTTATAGAAATTATAGATAATAAGTATAAAAAAATAACTATATTTATAATATTTATTATGTTTTTATAACCATTTTTAAATAATGCAAAAAATAATGTAAAAAAAGTGGACATTGCAATTTGTCCACTTTAATATAAATGATTGAAATATAAATAGTTGTAATATAAATGGTTGTAATATAAATGGTTGTAATAAATTTTCAGATAAACATAAAAATGCGTCTGTTAAAATGTAATTTCTACAAGTTCATTATTAATTTGGTCACAACTTGTAAGATAGTAAGTTATATCATTTTTAATAGTTACAAGTTCTCGTCTACCCGAATTGCCATGCAAATGTCCGTAAACTACTTTATCAATTTTATACTGCTCAATAAGTCGCGTAAACTCGCTATCAGCACGCATAGAATTAAAAGGCGGAAAGTGCATCATACAAATAACTTTATCACCATCTTTTCTATTCTTCTGCATATCATCAAGAGTAAGTTTCAGTCTTGCAACTTCTCTAAGATATAGTTTCTCATCTTCCAAAGCCAGTGTCTTATTTTCTTCTGGCACGACCCAGCCACGTGTACCGCATATTAAATAATCGCCCACTCTCGTGCTATCATTTTGAAGGGCTATCATATTACAAGACAAAATATCTCTAACGGCAGAAATTGATTTCCACCAATATTCATGGTTACCTTTAATGATAATTTTTTTACCTTTTTGTTGTGCCACTTTTTTAATATCAGCCTCAGCCTCACTAAGTTTCATGCCCCAACTCAAATCACCCGCAAGTAAAACAACGTCCTCATCAGACACTTTTTCTTGCCAGTCATTAAATATTTTTTCTTCATAGCCTTCCCAATTACCGCCAAAAACGTCCATGGGTTTATTGACGCTTGTCGACAAATGCAAGTCGCTTATTGCAAAAATTTTCATTCTTCCGCACCTGCCTTTATAAATTGTTCAAGCCTTGAAAGCACCTTTTCTTTACCAAAAGACGTTTCCGCAGAAGTTGGAAAAATGTTTTCAATGCCAACTTTTAGCGTAGTTGCAATAGTTGATATAAATGCAGGAAGTTTACTTTTAGGAATTTTATCACATTTAGTTGCAACAATAGTGACAGATTTATTATAGAAATAAAGGTAATCAAGCATTTGAATATCTTGAATAGACGGAACTTGCCTAATATCAACAAGTAAAATAACATTTCTAAGATTTTTTGAAACTTGAAGATATCCTTCAATAAGTTCTCCCCACTTGCCTTGTTCTGTTTTTGAAGCCTGCGCATAACCATATCCGGGTAAGTCAACAAGAACAAAACCACCATTGTTAAAATTAAAATAATTAATAAGCCTAGTTCGGCCAGGAGTGCAAGAAGTTCTTGCAAGTTTGCCTTGCCCTGCCAGCATATTGATGAAAGAAGATTTGCCTACATTACTTCTGCCAACAACCGCTATTTCAGGAGAAGAAGACAAGTATAATTCACTTGCCTTAGCCACACTTTTAATAAAATTTGCATTTTTAATAATCATTTTTCCCCTTATTGAAACAGCACTCTTGCGCCAGCCATAACTACATACAATTTTGCGCCAGCCAACTACAAGCAATCTTGCGCCAGCCATAACATATAATCTTGCGCCAGCCATAACTACATATAATCTTGCGCCAGCCAACTACAAAATACACATATCCCTGCGCCAAATAAAAACTACAAAATACTAATATAGTTTAGATATTTCCTTTGCAACACTCGCAGCATCCATGTGATAAACTTCTCTCAAATACTTTTGAGAGCCAATTTTAGAAGAAAAGACATCTCTAAGTCCAATTCTAATTACAGGACAAGGATAGTTTTCAGCAGTAACTTCTGCAATGCTTGAACCAAAACCACCCATAACATTATGTTCTTCTAACGTTACTATTGTATCATATTTTTTCGCAATTTCAAGTATTTTATTTTTTTGCACAGGTTCAATCGTAGGAAAAGCATAAACAGCGATATTATGCCCATTTTTAGCCAGTATATCATGACACATAATACCCTCAGAAAGTATACTTCCAGTGCAAAGTAATGCTATCTTTTCGCCATCAAACACCTTGTTTACTGTGGCTTTATTTAAATGAATTTCTTTTGGAAGCACGTCATCTGCGCCTCTTTTATTTAGTCTAAGCACACATGGTGAAGTTTCTTTTAGCATTTGCATGCAGACTGCCTTACATTCGCTTTTGCATGACGGACAATATATATTGATATTTGGAAGACCTCTAATAGCACTAATATCTTCCGTTGCATGGTGCGAATATCCAAGGCTCCCATACTCCATACCAGAGCCAATAGATACAATTTTAACATCAAGGTTGTGATATGAAATATTGTTTCTTATCTGTTCAAGGCATCTTAAAGTGTCAAAATTTCCAATAGAATATATGACAACTTTTTTACCTTCCAGTGCAAGCCCCGAAGCAACACCCATCATATTTTGTTCAGCAATTCCACAATTAAAAAACCTGTTTGGAAAACGCTCAATAAATGGTTCTAATGCTCCATAACCTAAATCACCAGTTAAAAGAATTAAATTGTCGTGCGTAGACGCATATTCAACTAAACAATTTACAAAAGTATCACGCATTATTTTGCCTCCTCTATTTCTTTAAGAGCAATGGCAAGTTCTTCATCATTCACCGTTTTGTAATGCCATTTAATATTGTTCTCCATAAATGAAACACCCTTGCCTTTTATGGTGTTTGCAATAACACAAACAGGTTTACTGCTATCTCTAAAATTTAGTGCAAGTTTTAGTGCTTCATGATTATGACCATCAACAGAAATTGTTTTAAACCCAAATGCTTGCCATTTTTGTTCCATATTGTTCATATTAATAATGTTTTCTGTCTTGCCCATAGCCTGAAATTTATTACAATCTACAATAATTGTAAGATTGTTAAGTTTGTTTTGGCTAGCAAACATGGCGGCTTCCCATACACTCCCCTCGTTACATTCGCCATCACCAATTACAACGTAAACATGATGGTCTTTTTTATCTAGTTTTCCTGCAAGCGCCATACCCGTTGCAATGCCTATTCCAAGCCCCAGTGAACCCGAAGAAAACTCAACACCTGGAACATTTTTATGCGAAACATGCCCAGATAAAACACTTCCACATTCATAATAAGTATCAAG
>JAVWAR010000040.1:5289-7226 GCA_036649955.1 Clostridia bacterium
ACTTTTTTCAAAAAAACCAAGTTCGGCAAGTACAGCATAAACGCTTGCACCCGCATGCCCCTTTGATAAAATAAATCTATCTCTACGCTCATCCATAGGTGTTTTAGGAAATACCTTCATAACAGAGCCATAGAGTACAGCCACAATATCAGCAATAGAAAGTATAGACCCAATATGCCCTGCACCGGCATTGTGAGTCATAATAAGGGTATCTTTTCTAATAAGTTTTGCAAGTTTTATAGTATCCATAATTTTACCTCTTTAATTAACTTAATTTAATTATAAACAATTTTGTCACTTTCTCAAAACAAATAAACATAAGATTATAATTGATATGTTATCAATACTCTTAAAACAAAATTTCCCAGTATAAGTTTAATAAAAAGAAGAAGACAAGTTGTCTTCTTCTTTTATCTTTCAATAAATTGTCATGTATTGCAAATTGTATGCTATTTTCTATAAGTTATAATAAACTATGTCATAAAAACTTAGAAATTCGTAAATCATAAATTATTAAATAGACTCACACTTAACAAAGATAGTTTTTAATGATTAATTGATTATTTTTAATATCTGAGCAATTAATAACTTTCGCACTAGAAATATCTTCATGTACTTTATCTGCTGTTGGTGACACCGTTAACATAACACCCCAAGTAGCAGTAATATTTGCATCTTTATCGACCTTCCATGTAGGAGAAATATTTTGCATTCTTAAACAAAGTTGTTGTTGAATGCCATCAAATGTTTTACAATAAATTAAATTGCTGTTAGCAGTTCCAACTATTTGGCTTGATAAATTCACTGGAATACTGTCTACTGTACTTTTAACAACCTTATAATAATATATAAAATTGTTATATGTAAACTCGTATTCTACTTTTCCATGAATAGGAAGATTATCTTTGCCAACTTTTTTACCATCCATAACCTCAACTTCTAAATTTTTGATAAAACCGTTCGCGTATGGATTAAAAACTATATCTTTACATGGAACAGTCCATCCAAAAGGATAACTCCAACTAAATTCAGACTGCCTTGAAACGACAGCACTATCAAAATAGTTGATAAGTTTCGCACCAAGAATTGCATGCTTTTCATCAACAACAATACCGTAGTTTTTTATGCCAGAGGTTTTTTGTATTATATTTAAATTCCGCTTATTTGGTGTCCACTGAGCAATTAGATCAATTTCTTTACCATTATTGTCTATTATATTACCGTCCTTGTCTTTATTATTTAAATTAAGTTCTGTACATTCGCTTCCATCTTGATAGACTGTCCCGGTAGCAGAACTTTTCCAACCAGTAAATGTATACCCGTAAGGCGTTGAGGTTCCACTAACCATAACCTTGCCATCACTTCTGTCATAAAATGTATTTGTCTGTTGTCTAATAAAAAAACCATTCCCATCCTTATAGTTTATTGTATTTGAATTTGGTAAAAATTCAGCATAAGCATTTGTTTGCGCGCCACCAGTAACATAACTAAATGTATAGTCTTTATTAGAAAGGTCTTTATTGATTATTGTTTTTTCGACGTTGTTGTTGTCATATAAAAATACTCTATTAAAATGGTATCCATTATTAGGATTTATTTTGAAATCTTCTTTATTCATCAAACCTTGCCCTAAATAGGCTTTCCAATTACCACCTTCAATATAACCTTTCCAATTAGATGGATAAATAACAACATTATCCGGTATTTGTTCTACATCCACTCTTAAATCAATATATTTTTGTTTTGTTGATATATTTTTATATGCAAAACTATACTCTGTTTTATTATCTCCCTTATACCACGTCATATCAGACGTGCTTGTACTACATCTATCTGTCCATCCAACCTTGCACCAATAGAATTGATATTGTAAAAACGCCTTAGAAAAGTGTGTATCAACACCTTCCATATAAATGTTAACGTTCCAATTCATTGCT
>JAVWAR010000041.1:0-7206 GCA_036649955.1 Clostridia bacterium
TTTTTTTTAATCTTGATTCTTTTGTAGTAATTTTTTTAATCTTGATTGTTATCTTTATTGTAGTTTTGTTAATCTTGATTGCCTTCTTTTAATAAAGAATTAATCAAAGTAATCAATGCCAATAGCGCGTCTAACACGTTTAAGTGTAGCACTAGCAACTTTCCTTGCCTTTATAGAGCCATCTTTAAATATTTTTTTAACGGCATCCATGTTTTTAGCAAGTTCATTGCGCCTTTCACGAATTGGTCTAATAAAATCTTGCATTACTTTAACAAGATATTTTTTAACTTTAACATCACCTAGCCCACCCATCTCGTATTGTTTTTTCATTTCAAGAACTTCTTCCTTGTTTTCTGCAAACACATCAAGATACATAAAAACAGGGTTGTTTTTTGTATCGCCAGGGTCTTCAACTCTTAAATGATTTGGGTCGGTATACATGCTCATAACCGCCTTGCGAATTGTTTCGTCATCATCTGAAAGATAAATACAATTATCAAGACTTTTACCCATTTTAGCATTTCCATCAGTACCAACAAGCCTTTTTGCATTTTCACTTTTTGAAATAAGCCCCTGCGCTTCTACAAGTGTATCGCCATAAATTCTATTAAAAGAACGTACAATCTCGCGTTCTTGTTCAATAATTGCCATTTGGTCTTCACCACAAGGAATAACTTTGGCGTCAAAAGCAGTAATGTCTGCCGCTTGCGAAATAGGATAGACTAAAAAGCCAACAGGAATACTTTTACCAAACTCTTTTTGAGATATTTCCGTTTTGACCGTAGGATTGCGTTCAAGCCTAGCAAGCGTAACAATATTCATATAAATCATTGATAACTCATTCAGTTCGGGAATTTGACTTTGAATAAACAATGTCGTTTTATTAGGGTCAATACCACATGCTAAATAGTCGAGCATAAGTTCATCAACACTATTGCGAATTTTGCTTGAATTTTCGGCATTGTCTGTAAATGCCTGCATATCAGCAATGAACATAAAAGAGTCATACTTGCCACTCTCTTGTAATGCAAGCATATTTTTCATAGCACCCGCATAGTGACCAATGTGAAGTTTTCCCGTTGGCCTCATGCCAGTAACAAGTCTAATTTTTTCCATAATAATTTCCTTTAATAAAATATTTATATACTTTGCAACAAAGATTTGTAAACAACTAAATTTAAAAAATTACTTTATCAATAACTCCGCCACCCAAACAATAACCATTATAATCATCATGTCCAGTCGAATAAAACACAGCATATTGACCGGGGGTGACAGCGCGCTGTTTTTCTTTAAATATCACATTTGCACTTCCATCATCGTTAATGTGAACACTAACTGCCTGTTCTAATTGTCTGTACCTAAACTTAGCAAAACAATCAAACGTTTTTTCAGTTGGAATTCGTGGTATCCAGTTAAGCGAATTGACAACACAAGCGGAAGAATAGAGTTCGCTACCCTCACCTTGTGTCACATATAGAATATTGTTTTTAACGTCTTTATCAACAACAAACCAACTTTCACCCGTTCCTACATTTCGGCCACCAATGCCAAGCCCTTTGCGTTGACCAAGAGTATAATACATAACCCCATCATGATGCCAAAGAATTTCGTTTGTTCTCTTATCTACAATGTTACCAGTAGAGGCTGGAATATAATTCTTTAAAAACTCTTTAAACTTACGCTCACCAATAAAGCATATTCCAGTACTATCTTTTTTAGTTGCCGTTGAAAAGTCTTGCTCTATTGCAATCTTTCTAATGGTTGGCTTAGTTTCTTCACCAATAGGAAACATAACCATACTGAGTTGAGATTGGTTTAATTGATTAAGAAAATATGTTTGATCTTTATTTTGGTCTTTTGCTTTTTTAAGATAAAATAAACCTTCTTTTTCTTCTACTCTGCAATAGTGACCAGTGGCAATTTTGTCAGCACCGATACTTTTTGCGAAGTTCAGAAATGGTCCAAATTTAATTTCACGATTGCAAAGAACATCAGGGTTAGGAGTTCTCCCTGCTTTATATTCCGCAAGAAACTCACTAAAAACCTTGTCTTGATACTCTTTTGCAAAATTAATAGAATAATAAGGAATACCTATTTTGCTAGCCACTCTGCGCACATCAGCATAGTCATCAGCAGAAGTGCAACAGCCACTATCATCTTTTTCTTCCCAGTTGTTCATAAATAAACCTATTGTATTATAGCCTTGCTTTTTAAGAAGATATGCAACAACAGACGAATCAACTCCGCCACTCATTCCAACAACGACAGTAGTGTTTTTTGCGTCCATCAGTTCCTCCTTTAATTACTTAACATTTTCAATTTTGATATATTTTTTAGATAATTTTGCACGAGTTTCAATGTTGAGTGTACGAATAAAATCCATTTTAGAAGTTCTGTATCTAAATTTATTAAATATTAAAGAAATCAAATCTGATACCCACATAAATATCATTAAAAACCCTAAACAACCAACAATGCTCATAAAATAATATTCAAGAGCCGAGATACTTGAAATAAGAATTGTAAGACCAAATGATAATACAAAGAATGAAAACATAACCCAGCCTTTACGTATATTTTTTACGTAAAAATTATGCGCGCCTAAATATCCTAAAAATATGCAAAGCAAAATTGTTTTTGTTTTAGAAATATCGTTTGGTTTTTTATGCGAAGCCTTGTTCACTTCTTTGCTAATTTTACGCCTAGCAAGTAATCTATCCGCATGCTTATAAATTTCCCACCATTTTATTTTTGGTAGTTCATATTCACCGCGAGCCTTTTTTGCTGAATAACTAGCATCTTCTTTATTCCCATCATTGTTTTTGCTTGCGCCTTCAAGATAAGTAACGTCGGACGTATCAATAAACAATTTACCATCTTCATCAAATTTTGCATTAATTTGCTCAGATTCCATAATTTCTTTTGCAGAATATGCTACGTGTTGAGTTTTCTTTTTGTGTTTGTGCCTTTTGTTTACCTTGTTGCCCTCTTCACTTATGTTACCTGCATTTTTAGTATTAATAGTGTCATCAAAACCTTGTTTGATATCCTTGTCGCATTTATTATTTATGGCATTATCCGTTTGATTATCAATAACATTATCCGCACTATTGTTTTTATGCTCATTTAAAGGAGCCGTAACAATTTTACGACTTTTTATTGCAATTAATTCTTCAATAGTCTTGCCACATCCACTGCATTTTTTTTCGCCATTGCGAATAATTGTTGCGCAGTTGGGACAAACTCTAATTCTAAGCATAAATTCTCCAAATTTTCATATTTTTTGTATGACAAAATATAAATTAAGTTTTTATTTTTTTGAATCAACAAGAGCCATGTGACTTATTAAATCAAGAACTTTGCAACTATATCCCCATTCATTATCATACCAAGCGATAAGTTTAACAAAGTTAGGATTAAGCATAATACCAGCAGAAGCATCAAAAACAGAAGTACAACTTTCGGTAATAAAGTCAGAAGAAACAACCGCATCTTCTGTATAACCAATAATGCCTTTATATTGTTTCTCGCTTGCATTTTTCATAACTTTTTTAATTTCGTCATAGGTAGTCGCTTTTTCAAGTCTGCAAGTAAGGTCAACAACAGAAACATCAACAGTAGGAACTCTCATGCTCATACCAGTAAGTTTGCCTTTAAGACTAGGTATAACCTCACCCACCATTTTAGCAGCGCCAGTAGATGATGGAATAATGTTGTTGTAACCCGCTCTACCACCACGCCAATCTTTTTTAGAAGAACCATCAACAGTAAGTTGACTTGCGGTAACAGAGTGAATAGTCGTCATAAGACCTTCAACAATGCCAAAATTTTCATTAATAACTTTTGCAAGAGGAGCAAGACAATTTGTAGTACAACTAGCATTAGAAACAATGTTCATGCTAGATTTATAATCATTTTCATTAACACCCATAACAAAAACTGGTGTTTCCTTAGCAGGTGCAGTAACAACAACTTTTTTAGCGCCAGCCTGAATATGTAAAGAAGCAAGTTCAAAAGTTGTAAATTTACCAGTTGCCTCAGCAATATAATCGGCAGAACAACTCTTCCAATTAATATTTTGTGGTTCTTTTTCAGTAAAGAATTTAATTCTTTCAGAGTTGACAATTAAATCACCATTATCCACTCTAATATCAGCATCAAATCTACCATGAACAGTGTCGTATTTAATCATATATGCTGCGTATTCAACAGTTAAAAATGGGTCATTAATACCAACAATTTGAATATTTGTGTTGTTTAAAATAGAAGCCCTAAGAAGTAAACTTCCTATTCTTCCAAAACCATTAATACCTACTCTAATTTTTTTCATAATAACTCCTTATAAATTACTTTATTATATACATTTTTAGAAGAATTGTAAATTAATTATATGCTATTTAAGTTTTTTAATCATATTTCTTGCCGAAAAAAAATTAAAAGGCTATAATGATATAAAAAGAGGTAATAATATGTCACTAGTAACTTCATCAATATTGCTTATGGACGCAAGGAAAAAAGGAACATGCGTACCCGCATTTAACGTCTGTAATTATGAAACAGTAAAGGCTGTAATTTCTGCATGTGAAAAAGTAAAACGAAACGCAATTATTCAAGTAAGTGAAGGCGCACTTTCATATATAGATGTTGACGTAATTGTTGCAATAGTAAAGGCACTTACAAAGAACACTTTGCAAGGATATGCATTGCATTTAGACCATGGCAAATCATACGAAATGTGTAAAAAAGTTGTAGACGCGGGTTTCACATCAGTAATGATAGATGGCTCACTTTTATCAATGGAAGAAAATATTAAATTAACAAAGAAAGTTGTTGCATATGCACATAAAAAAGGTGTTAGTGTAGAGGCTGAACTTGGAGAAATTCTTGGCAAAGAAGATAATCATACTTCAACAAATTTGAGATATACAGACCCTATGCAAGCAAAATTATTTGCAGAAAAAACAAAGTGTGATTCACTTGCCCTATCTATTGGAACTGCACATGGAATAAATAAGAGTAGTACTATGCCAGTAATTCAATATGAAATTATTAAAAAGACACTTGAACTTTTACCAGATGTTCCATTAGTTGCGCATGGTTGTTCAACAGTTCCAAAATCTCTTATAAATACAATTAACCAAAATGGTGGAAATATAAACGACTCGCAAGGTATTAATGAAAAAGACCTAACGAAAATGTCAACAAGCGGTATAAATAAAATCAATATTGATAGTGACCTTAGACTTGCATTTACTTCGGCAGTACGAGAAATATTAATGGATAAACCTCAAACTACCGACCCACGTACATATTTAAAATATGCAATTACAATTATGTCAGAACATATAGTTCATTTGCTTACAAAAGTAATAAAGTAGTTGGAGTCTTTTAACAAAGCCCCACTTTGCCTTAAATAAAATTATTATAAATAATGTTAAAATAACAAACTTAATAGTTTATATTAAAATTGCAAATATGGTTATATAAATAGTACTATGTTATAAATAATATATAATGTATTATGTAGTACATAGTATTCTGATAAGCCGAAAAAATGGCATTTAAAAAATGAAACACAATAATGTGTTTCATTTTTTTAGTTATGTAAATAATGTTTAAAAGCCTTTTGAAAAGCAGTAAAAGTTTATTTAGGTGAAGGTTTATCACTTGGAGTTGCAACTTCATTTGCAGTTGTATTTGCATTTGTAGGGTCATTAGCCCCTGCCATTGCATTATTCGCAACACCTGCATAGTTTGAGTTTCCAAGATTTCTATTGTACTCTTCTCTTAATTTCTTTTCCTTTTTCCAATCGTTGTTTTTATTGCTAACTTTATTCTTTTTCTCTAAGAAATCAGTTTCATCTTTCTTCTTCTTAGCCTTTGCTTTCTTTTCATCATTCATTGCCTTAATATTGCTCTTTGACATTTCTGCACGTTTGCTATATTTTTTAGATAAGTCACCAACATTCTTGTTACTCTTTTCCATTTTATCAGCACCTTCAATAATACCCAATTTACTTGCAGGTTGGTTTCTATTTCCAAAAGAACTTTTTAATTCTTTTTCTATAATTCTGTTTTCTTCCATAGTATTGCCAAACTTACGTTTATCTGCAACACTTTTAATAACACTTATACCCGGCATGCTGTTTACAAGCCCTCCGCGTCTTTGTCCCGTTTCATCCTTTTGTCCTATTAATTTAGAAGCAGAATTTTTAATTGCTTGACCACTTACAAAAGACATTCCTTTATTATAAACCGCTTTTGTATTACCTTGTAAGGCTTTACCTTTTGCCAATAAATCTTCACTGCCAATTAAGTCATTAATCATAGAAGTTCCAGACTTAGACTTTCCACCTTGCAATAAACTAAATAATACCAACAAGAACATTGTTTGTATCAAGAAATTTAACGAACCAGCAAGCGTATAGGTTGCGTTCACGTAGTCATGAATTCCAAAATTTCTAATAAGTTGTGCTGCGCCAGAAAGGTCACTACTTGAAATAAACTTTATATTAAATATAACTCCTGATAGAATAAATATAACATTAAGTATGATTACAAAACCATAAGCCATAAATAATTTTTTAATAAATGCAGTTACCCAATTTCCAACTCTTTCACCATCGTCTAGCGGATATGTGGACGCTATTGCTGGAAATGCTAAATAAAGCATAAGTATATCAAAAATTCTTCCAATAAATCCCCACATTGCTTTCATCAATACACCAAATAACAATGCAAGAGCCAATATCATTATAAGAAAATTAATATCTGACGTGTTGTAAAGATTAGTCATAGGAACGCCAGAGGCAAAATTATAATCAAATAACAATTCGCCATTATCAATCTCTAAAATGACGTTTACTTTTTTAGTAAATAGACTGAATACATCAAATCTATAATAAACATATGGAACAAAATCTGATAATTTCAAGCCAGTAATTTCTTTTGTTAAGAAATTCATTGCCTTATAACCCAGAGTAAGTTCCATGTCAGGTCTAGGTTCATAAGAAATTACGGGCAACATATCATAAAGCATAGGAACACTATTTATATCTCTATAAAATCCAACTTTATTGTTCTCATCGTAAATAGCAGTAGGATATCCTTCCGAACTAAATAAGCCTCTTGCTAAAACATAACTATTTGGTTCTGAAAACTCAGTATGAAAACCGTTTAAATCGTTCCTAAGAGGTATATAAT
>JAVWAR010000042.1:0-2693 GCA_036649955.1 Clostridia bacterium
TATCCTGAACCATGTATGCTTGAAGTTAAAAAACTTAACTATTCCATTGTTTACAGCGATGATAATATTTTGGTTGTTGACAAACCCGTTTCTGTTGAAGTTATTCGTGATGAAGGGACGGACCTTACTCAGTCTATAATTTTAGATTATGGGTTTAAGTTTCTTAAACCTATGCACAGGCTTGACAAAAACACTAGGGGACTTGTTATCTTTGCCAAAAACGAAAGGGCTTATGATGAACTTTTTGAGGCCTTTAAAAACCGCACAATCTCTAAGTTTTATCTGGCGCTTGTTCGTGGTATTGTTTCCAAAAAAAGCGAAACATTGATTGGTTTTATTTCTAAAAATTCTGAGAACACTGCAATTATCAGTGATAAACCATGCAAGGGTTTTGAAAAAATTATAACCTCTTACAAGGTTTTGAAAAGGCGCGAAAATACTACTCTTCTTGAAATTGAACTTGTTACTGGAAAATATCATCAAATTCGTGCACATATGGCTTATTATGGTTATCCGCTTGTTGGGGAAACTAGATATGCGCGTGAAGTTGCTCGCGAAGGGCGCGAACAAAAACTTATTAGTTATAAGATTGTTTTTCATTTTACTGAGGGTCAATTTTTATATTATTTAAACGGCAAAGTTATTGAACTTAAAGTTTCTTTATAATTTACAGCCCTGCCTTGATTTTGTCTTTTTTTAGAATAAAATTATTGCGCTATGCACAACCTTTTAAAAAGAGGTATTACAAAGCATGAGCATTAGTTTAATTATTTTAACTATCATTATTTTTATTATTATGTTTGGAATGGCGGACAGGTTTCTTGATAAAATGCGTATGAATGACATTTCGGCATTAATTTTATGTATTGCCATTGTTATTGGCATTATTATTCCGCCCATTTACATTACGGAATATTTCGCTTTTTCCATTGGTGGTTTTTTAATCCCATTTGGTATTTGTATCTATTTACTCATAAAATGTGGCTGGTCGCGTGATTTATTAAGGTCTGTTATTGGCACAATTTTGATTGCCGGTATTGTTTTAGGGCTTGAATATTTACTGCCTGCCGAACCTGAAAAACTTGTTATTGAACCGGTCTTTATTTATGGTATTATTACAGGCATAGTAGCCTATATTATGGGACGAAGCAGGCGCAATGCTTTTATTTCTGCCGTTTTTGGCATCACGTTGGCTAAACTTATTCAATGGATTATCAACTGGTCAACTGGTATTAAAACCGTCCTTGGACTTGGCGTTGCTGGCGCTTTTGATATGATTATTGTTGCGTCTTTAATATCACTTGCTCTATGTGAATTTATTGGTAGAGTTTATTCAAGGATTAAGCCCGACAAGTTTGCTAAAAAATATAATTTTGAAACCGGTTCTTATGATAGTGTAAAAAATGGTAAAATTTCTAAAACTGAACAAGAAACTACCAAAACTGAACAAGAAAATTCTGATAAACATGTAGAAAAAAATAGAACCATTAAAACCGAACAAGAAACTACCAAAACCAAATCTAAACCTAATAAAAAGCGCGTGGGGAAAACGAAAAAAGTTATGACCTGTTTTGCTCTTATATTTGCTTTTGCTTTTATGGTTTCTTCCTTTAACACTGCGTTCTCTCCTTTTGCACATGCTCTTGACACTGATAACAAATATTATACTATTTACGATAGCCAAAACAGCGGTAAAGTGCTTTTTGTTCGTGGTGAAAGTGTTTTTAATGGTGACGAATATATTTCTAACGAAAACATTCTTTACGAACTCTACGATGTAGACAATACCAACAAAACCGCAAAGGCAAAATTTAAAGCAAATGTCAAAATGCCTGTGTATAATGTTAAAAAAAATAACAACTCTTCTAAAAAAGTAAATGCTTTATCTAAAACCGTTGGTATGTACCATACTCACAACGATGAATGTTATATCCCTACTGATGGTGTTGACAGCGTTTACGGCAACGGAGGTGTTACTGATGTCGGCAAGTCCTTTAAGGCAAATTTAGAAGCGCTTGGCATTAGTGTAAAATATTCTGATGCTTTGCATCTTCCTCACAACAGCGGGGCTTATGGCAGAAGTGAGGTCACTGCTAGCAAACTTATTCGTGAAAACAAATTGAATGCTATTTTTGACGTGCATCGTGATTCTACTCCAAGGTCTGAATACGTTACTAGTGTAAATGGCGTTAAAATGAGCAAAGTTCGTATGGTTATTGGTTCGGCAAACCAAAATTCTAGCATTAATAAAGAATTTGCTCTCAGCATTAAATCTTATGCTGATGAAGTTTACCCAAATCTCATTAAAGATATCTACATTGGCAAGGGTTCATACAATCAACAACTTTCGCCACGCGCTATGCTTTTTGAAATGGGTTGCGAAAATATAGAAAAAAACCTTGTTCAAAATAGTACTATTCCGCTTTCAAAAACCTTAGATATGGTTTTATTCGGAAGTGACTCTGCAAGCAAAACCACCCTTAGTGATGTTTCTGCTACTGGTGGTGAAACTCTGCAAGTTACTGGGCTTATCAACCAATCATCCGTTGCTCCACTGGATACTCTTTGGGTCGTTCTTGGCACTATTGCCGGCGTTCTATTGATGTTTTCTATTGTCCTTATTTTTGACAGGGAAACTAGATTCAAAACTAAAAGATTTTTTGCGGAAATTTTTCCATTTACTAAAAAAACTC
>JAVWAR010000042.1:2703-7201 GCA_036649955.1 Clostridia bacterium
ATAGTTCTATTGATAAGGTTATTTATATTTAAATTCTTTCTTTTTTTACTCTTTTTTAACTTTTAATTCTTTTAGCCGTATGCAAAATAATTCTTGCATTCGGTTTTTTTCTTGATTTATTGGTGGGGTTCTTGTATAATGGTGTTATGGCTAAAATTACATGTATTAAAGATGGCACTATTGCTGAGGAAATTGGACTTTCTGTTGGTGATGAAATTTTGAAAATAAACGGGAAAGCACCTCGTGATATTTTGGACTTTGTCTTCGCTGATAGTCTTACACGGGTTAAACTTTTAACCCGCAATTCTTTGGGCGAAAAAATTGTCTATTCTATTTCTAAGTACGATTATGAACCTCTTGGTTTTGAAGTCGATGATTCTATGCAAATTGTTCCTACGGAATGTTGCAACAACTGCGTGTTTTGCTTTATTAACCAACTTCCAAAAGGCATGAGGGACTCTTTATATGTTAAAGATGATGATTGGAGATTGTCTTTTGCTAGTGGCAATTATGTTACTCTTACCAATCTTACGCGCGATGATTACAAACGTATCATTAAACAAAAAATAAGCCCGCTTTATGTGTCGGTTCATGCAAGCGATGACAAACGTAGAAATGCTATGCTTGGCAACACTACCACTAAAATGAACATTGTTAAATCCCTTAAAAAACTTTTTAAGGCCGGTATTGTTATTGATGCTCAAATTGTTCTTTGTCCACGTTTTAATGATGGCGATGTTCTTAGAAAAACACTAGTTGATATTGAACCATTTGTGTCTAGCATTGCTGTTGTTCCCGTTGGGCTTTCTGGTCACAGAGAGGGACTTCCTAAGTTGTTCCCTGTTACAAAAGTTGATGCAATTAAAACTATTGAAATTATTGATGAATTTAATGACAGCATTTTGCTTAAACGCGCATGCACTCTTGCTTATGCTTCTGATGAATTTTATTTACTTGCAAACCATCCTCTTCCTACTGATGCTTACTATGGCTCTTATGCGCAAATTGAGAACGGAGTAGGGCTTCTTACTAAGTTTGATACTGAATTTAAGACCGCTTTATCTTCGCTTACTAAGGCAAAGGCTAAACCGAAGAATTTAGAGGTCACTATTGCTACTGGGTTTTCGGCTTATGAGTTTATTTCTGCTCATGCTAAAATTGTTGCTGATACTTTTGGTGTTAAAGTCAATGTCTTTAAAATTGAAAATAAACATTTTGGCAGTTCTATTACAGTTACTGGGCTTCTTACAGGAAAAGATATTATTTCACAACTTAAAAACAAGGTTCGTGGAAACCTTATTCTTGCAAGATGCATGTTTCGAGAAAATACGGACATTTTTCTTGACGATTCTTCCGCAAGCGATGTTGAAAATCAACTTAATTGCAAGGTTGTCATTTCTGATAATGATGGTGAGTCGTTTATACGTACTATTTTAGGATAAGTTTTATCTATTGAAGTTATGTGTTCTAGGATGAGTTTTATCTATTGTCGTTTCGAGTTTTTATAGGAGATTATACATGGGAAAGAAACCTTTTGTTGCCGTTATTGGCAGACCGAATACTGGAAAATCTACCTTTTTTAATAGAATTGTTGGCAAACGTATTTCTATTGTTGAAGATGAGCCCAATGTTACGCGTGACCGCGTTTTTGCTGATGCCGAATGGTGTGGCAAGGCTTTTACTATGATTGATACGGGTGGTATTGATGAGAAAAAAGTTGACGTTATTGCTAAGGGTATCCTTAAACAAGCCGAAATTGCGCTTGCTATGGCTGACGTAGTACTGTTTTTTGTTGATGGCAAGCAAGGGCTTGTTCCAGAAGATTATCAGGTCGCTGACAAACTTAGAAAAAGCAAAAAACCTATCATTTTAGTTGTTAATAAACTGGATAATATGGAAATGGACAAAACGTACGATTTCTATGCTTTGGGACTTGGTGAACCTTCTGCTATTTCTGCTACTCAGGCTCGCGGTCTGGGCGACTTACTTGATAGGGTGGTTGAATCTTTTAGCACCGTTGTTCCTGATGACGAACCTGATGATAGCATTAAAATTGCCATTGTGGGCAGACCTAACAGCGGAAAGTCTTCTATTGTCAACAAACTTCTTGGCGAAGAACGCATGATTGTTTCTTCTGTTTCTGGCACAACGCGCGACGCTATTGATATTCCACTTATGTACAAAAAGAAAAAGTTTACTCTTATTGATACCGCTGGTCTTCGCCGTAAACGCAGTGTTGAAGACGATACCGTTGAACGGTTTTCTACTTATCGCACCATTGACAGCATTGACCGCGCTGATGTCGTTTTAATTGTCATTGACGCGGGTCAACCGCTTACTGAACAGGATATCAAAATTGCTGGGCTTGTTCATGAAAGAAACAAACCATCTGTTATTGTTATGAACAAGTGGGACACCGTTTCGAACAAGGACACCAACACCCAAAACAAACTCATTGATATCTTTAAAATTGAACTCGCTTATATGACTTATTTCAAAACAATCTTCATTTCTGCGCTAACTGGTCAAAATATTGGCAAAATTATGGAGGCTGTGGAATATGTTTATGCTAATAGTTCTAGGCGTATTACTACCGGCGTTCTAAATGATATTGTCCAAACCGCTATTGCTACCTCTGTTTCTTCTAAAAATGGTAAGAAACTTAAAGTTTTCTATGCTACCCAAACTGGCATAAACCCTCCAACTTTTGTCGTTTTTGTAAACGATGAAAAACTTATCAATGATGGGTATCTTAGATATATTGAAAACTCTATCCGCAAGTCCGCAGACTTTACGGGTACTCCTATGAAAATTGTTACAAAAAGCCGTTCGGAGGACAAATTATAATGGTATTTGTTTGGTGGCAACTCCTTTTAGTTATTATTTTATCTTATTTATTTGGCAACCTTACTTTTGCAAGGTTTATTGCCAAAAGCAAACATACGGATATTTCAAAACTTGGCAGTGGCAATCCTGGTTCTACCAATATTCTTAGAAATTTTGGTTTCAAACTTGGACTATTAAACCTTATCCTTGATTTATTTAAAGGTTTTATTCCCGCGTTTGTTGCCTTTAAGGTTTTTGGTGATAGTTTTGTTTATCTTTATATTGCAGGTCTTTCTGTTATTATTGGGCATGTCTATCCAGTTATTTTTGGTTTCAAAGGCGGGAAGGGTATCGCCACCATGTTAGGTGTCTTTTTAGCCGCAGAACCGCTTATTACGCTTGTTGTAATTGCTATCGCTGGTATTAGTTGGCTTTGTTTTCAATATGGCTCTGTTGCTTCATTTATATGCGTTACAGCGCTTACCTGCATTGAAGGCTTTAAACTGAAAACCTTGCCTTTTGAAGAATATCACATTATATGTTTACTGCTTTTTGCTATTTTTATTCTTACTTGGTGGGCACACAGAAAAAATATTGAAAGACTTCTCGTTGGCAACGAAAATAAGGTATCTCTTATTAAATCTACGAATAAAAATATTAAAAAATTGAAAAAACGTCTTTAATATAATAAAAATTTAGTTTTTATCTAATTATTATTGACAATTTACTATTTAAATGTTATTCTTTTCTAGCATGCAAATGCTAGATGCGGGTGTAGTTCAATGGTAGAATTCCAGCCTTCCAAGCTGGTTGCGTGGGTCCGATTCCCATCACCCGCTCCATATTATTTCACTTGGGGCTTTATAACGCCTTGGGGTGTAGCCAAGCGGTAAGGCACACGATTTTGATTCGTGCATGCGTTGGTTCAAATCCAGCCACCCCAGCCATTTTATTACTTTAAGGTTCTAGTTAGTTTTAGGATTGTTCCTTGTACTTGGCTTATCTATCTTGGTTTTTTTAAACATTTTGTACAACGCTAATCAGATTTCACTTTTTATTATTCTGTGGCTTCCAAGTGGTAATTGTCTTTGGACTTTAACTCTGATTGTGCGTTTGCTCTTCATATTGGGGTGTGGCCAAGCGGTAAGGCACGGGATTCTGATTCCCGCATTCGAGGGTTCAAATCCTTCCACCCCAGCCATAAAGTCTTGTATTTTACTTCTAAGGTTTGCTTATAAATAAAGTATTAATGTGGGGAATATGCCTTTGTTTGAAATGGTTTGAGTTTGTTTAGTATTGTTTAGATTGTTTAGTATTGTTGAGATTGTTTAGTATTTATGCGCCAGTAGCTCAGTTGGATAGAGCACCGCCCTTCTAAGGCGGGGGTCAGGAGTTCGAATCTCTCCTGGCGCACCATTATAACAATATGAAACGGACACTATGCTTTGAATATGTGTTATATAAGTGAGAGTATTTGAATTATCATCATAGTAATAACTGCCAGAGTTGTTACAATGCTGGTTAGAATGAAAATGAAAGATTCATTTATTCACTAAAAATGGTGGGTATAGCGTAGTTGGTTATCGCGCCAGATTGTGATTCTGGATATCCTGAGTTCGAACCTCAGTACTCACCCCAATATTTGTTAAAAAAATAGGAAAATTGCCTTGAC
>JAVWAR010000043.1:0-6836 GCA_036649955.1 Clostridia bacterium
CTTCTTTTGCAAGGTGGCCTAGTGCCTCTTGTGATTTCATAACAAGTTTTAATACTAAAAATATACAAAATGCTATAATCAAAAAATCAATTACGGTTTGAATAAATGCACCATAATTCCATGTTAGTGTTGGGACTATATTCCCAATAGCATCAGTTTTCGTTCTAAGTACCACGCTTAAACTGCTTAAACTTGAAGCACCAAGTGCCCAAGTAATGAGTGGCATAATAAGGTCATTTACAAGGCTTGATACAATTTTACCAAATGCACCACCAATAATAACACCGACTGCCATATCCATTATATTGCCTCTGCTTATAAAGGCTTTAAATTCTTTAAAAAACTTATTCATATGTAACCTCTTAATAATTTATTTATCTTATGATACTATATAACAAGTAACTTGTAAAGGTAATTTGCCGTCCGTAAGTTAATGTGTATTTTAATAATGTATCTTGTCTTTTATAGCGTTATATTTTTCAAATAAAGCAATACATGATTCTTTATCTATTTGTGACATAAAATTCTTTGGAATGTTTGCTCGTCCACCCAAAAGATTATCAAGTTCGTTATCTCTAAACCCGATACTCTCATTATCAGCAATACTTGCGCCATAATATACTTTATCAATATTTGCCCACAAAATTGCACCAAGACACATGGGGCAGGGTTCGCCTGTTGAATACATTTCGCAACCAGTCAAGTCAAAATTGTTTAATTTCTTGCACGCTTTTTGTATTGCCATAATTTCACCATGGCAAATTGGATTGTTCTTTTTAACAACCATGTTGTGACCTGAACTTATAATTTTGTCACCTTTAACAATGATGGCGCCAAATGGTCCACCATGTCCTTTTTTTATGCCGATTTCGGCTTCCTTGATTGCAAGTTGCATATATTTGTTCATAATTTTTCCTTAATTTTGTATTATGATTTTATAATACAATTTAATAAAACAAAAGTCAAATTGATATAAGAATTTATCTTTTATATAATAAAAATTTTAATTATATAACAAAATGTCGAAATTTATTTGTTTAAATACAAAATTTATGATATTTTATAATAAATAAACTTTATAAATAAACCTTATTATAAAGGAGAAAATATTATGAACTTTTTTTTCGGTCACGATGTAAAACTTGCACAGGAAATAGATTGGTTTTTTAATGTTAATCATTTGTTTTTAGTTTGCATAGTTGCATCAGTTGTTTTAGGGCTTTATTTTGCACTTCATGCTAAAACTCAAAAAGGTCAACGTGTTACAAAACTTGTGCTGGCAGGGATTATGCTTGTGCTTGAAGTTAGTAGATTAATTTATGCTTATTCATGGCATATGCAAAATGGTGGGACTGTTGCCAATTTTAATTGGTGGTGGGAAATATCATTCCAAATGTGCGCAATTATGAGTTGGCTTACAATTATTACATTAATTGTCAGTGCATTTGTTAAAAAAGACAATAAAATTGTTCAAGTTTTTTACAATATTTTGTTTGGTGTAGCCATGATAGGCGGAATTTTAACTTTTACATATCCAGATTGTATCAATGGCACTTTACCTCTATTACATTTTGAAAATGTACAGACAATTATTCAGCATTCATTGCTAATTTTGGCACCACTTTATTTAATAAAAGTTGGAGATTTAAAGGTCAGATTTAAAAATATTTGGATGCCAGCACTTGGGTTCTTAGGGAATGGTTGCTTGGCAATGACGGCTAGTTTGCTTAGTGGTCAAAACTTCTCATTTATGCTTAAATGTGATTTATTTGAATTAGTTGGACTTAATATTGCTTTTCCGTGGCATTTACCACTTTTAATTATAATAGTGTTTGCCTTAACAATAATTGTGTACGGAATAGGTGAACTTGTGTATTTTATTAAACACAGAAAAGATGATAAAATCCCTCCGCAAAAAATAGTTAACAAAAATTATTTTGCAATGAGTGTTGTTTCGTTTGTGATTGCTGGTGTGCAATCAATGATTATGTTGCTATTAATCTCTGGTGCATTTATTCCCGCTATTAAAAATGGGCTGGCTTCGCTTGTTTGCTTGTTGCCAATACTTGTTGCAATCGCTATGGTAATGATTGGCGTAAACTATAAACGCAGGGCGCATGGGGAAAAGTTTACCAAAAACAATCAAATTGCGTGCGTTGTGATTATGTTTATTTGCAATATTTTAATTGGAATTTGGAATTTAGTTTTTTTCTTAAAAGAAAATAAAAAGTAGGCGCATATGACTTTTATTGATTGGATATCTGGTGCAAATAACCCTTCACTTCCAAAATCACAATATCTATATGGAACTCGCCATATAATTTTGCTTTGTTTGGTGGTTTTTCTTGCAATAATTATGTCGTTTGTTTTAAGGAATAAGTCAGAACGGACAAAAAGAATATTTTTTAAAACGTGCGCATGTGTTTTTTTGGCAATGGAAGTATTGTCAAGAATTTTTAATTTAATTTTTACCGATAATTATTCGTTTGAAAATATAGTTAAAATTGTACTGCCATTACATTTTTGTTCAGTGGTCGTTTGGTTGATAATTATTGCACTTTTAGTTGATAATAAACCTTTAATCAATGCGGCAGCAATTTTTGGACTTTTGGCAACTACGGCATTTTTGTTATATCCTGCTGTCGGACTCAATAAAGTATATATGTCTTTTGATGCACTTTATAGTATTAGTTCGCATTCGCTTGGTTGGGTTGTTTCAATACTTCTTATGACAAGCGGGTATGCAAAATTTGAAATGAAAAAGATTTGGCAAACATTTGTTGTGTTCTTTTCAATTATTGCGTATGGAGCGTTGTTTGATTTTGTAATTTTCCCTGGTGCGGACTATATGTATTTAAGGAATAATCCACTTCCATTTACTTCCCCAATTCCTTATCAAATAATATTTTTAGTAGTTCTTTTGATATATATTTCAATATTTTATATTGTTCCACTTATAACAAATAAAATAAAGAAAAAAAGAATTAAACCAGTTGTTTAGTTATAATAAAAAGTGGTCTAAATTTGTTAAACAATATTAAAAAAGCAAGGAAATTAATCCTTGCTTTTTGTGGCGGGACAAATCTTATTAATATAGAATGTTTATACAAAGCCGACAACATAATACTAATTTCTGAATGGGATTAAATAACTAATATAACCATAAAAGCCTAATATACTTTTATAGTTTTTTATAGTTAAAAACTTTTGAGTAATTAAAACTTTTATAGTATAATGAATCTATTGAAAGAAGTGCAGAGATTGAATTATTGCAATAGGAGAAAAAATATGCAAACTTTGAATTTAAATAATAATAGAATAAATGCAGAGATGTTTTTAAGTGATAACAATAAAGTGGAACAAATTGTTGTTGCAATACATGGATTTGCCGGAGATTCAAAAAGTTCTGTGATTTATGCACTAGCAAATGAACTTACAAAATATAATATTTCTGTAATTGCTTTTGATTTACCATGCCACGGGGAAGACCAAACGCAAGGACGCTTATCCTTGCAAAAATGTTTAGAATATTTAAATGAAGTCGAAAAATTAGTAAAAGAAAGATATTTTAATATTCCGTTATCTTATTTTGCAACTAGTTTTGGTGCATATTTGCTATTAAACCATATAAAAAATTCTGAGTTAAAATACAATAAAATAATACTGAAATCTCCTGCCATATTCATGGATGAAGTAATAAAAAATAAAATTTTAAAAGAACACAATTATACTTTGCAAGACTTGAAAAAACAACAACTTAATGTTGGATTTGAGAAAGATATTTTTATAGATTTTAATTTTTACAATGAGTTACTAGTCAATAAACTTGATAAATTTTCTACAAAAAATTATTTTAATATAATTCAAGGCAAGAAAGATAATATTGTAGACTGGAAACAAAACGAGCGGTTTTTTAAAAGGTTTTGTAAAAATAATTATATAATTAAATATTTTGAAACCGCTGATCATCGATTTAAAGAAGACGGAGAACTTGAAAAAATTGTAAGTATAACGAAAGACATTCTTCTTGATTAAAAACATTATTTCAATTTATCACACATTTTCAACTAATCCATTGGGATATAAAGAAAACACAAAATAAAAAGCCCTACATATAATGTGTAGGGCTTTTTGTGGCGGAGAGGGAGGGATTTGAACCCTCGGTACATTGCTGTACACTCGTTTTCGAGACGAGCACATTCGGCCACTCTGACACCTCTCCAAAAATTTATTATTCAGTTATTCGTTTTAATAAAACTTATAAAAGTTTGTTTCTGGTTTAATATTTTTTTAATTTTTCTTATATTAAATTACTAACTTAATCATATTAACACGATGCAATAATTTTATCAAGTATAACAATTACGTTTACAAAAAAATGTATGTTTGGTATACTTCTTTTAGATTAGAGGTAACAAATGAGCAAGTGTTTTAATATTAATAAAAAAGCAAAAACGCTTACCCTTAGCAGAATTTTATTTTGGACTTTAATTATGTATATATTATGGCCTATAATTCTGCTTTTTTTTGGCTCAATATTTTCTTTTGTGATTCCATCTTCTTCTGTGAATTTTATATTTTTTTTACTTTTAATTATTGAACTTATTTTATTACCATTTTTAATTAGAAATAACCCCAAAATAAAGGTTTTTTCAAAAGCCAATTTAAAAGATTTTTTTAAGAATAAGACAGAATTAGCCTTATTTGCTATTTTTTTAGTTTGGGCGTTTATTTCGTGTTTCTTTTCTATTAATCCTATTGTATCCATGTTTGGTATTGAGATGGTTAATGGGAAAATTGCCGTTTTGCAAGCATTTCCCATGTATTTGTTTTATGCCACAATTTTTGTTATTAGTTATTTAGTAATTAAAGATAAAGACTTTTCTAAGATTTTCTATACATTTTCTTGTATGATGATTATTATGTGTGTTATGACACTGATAGATAAAGAAGGAACAATTATTTATCCCTTTATTAATCACAATTCACCTTACGCCGGCATGTTTGTAAACTCGAACCATTTTGCGTATTTACTTTCAATGGGGATATTGATTTCAGCATGTTTATTTATTTTTAAAAAAGATATTTTTATGAAAACCTTTTATCTTATTTCATTTGCTTTGCAAGTGTATACTTTAAATTTAAATAATACACTTGGCAGTTTTGTTGCAGTAATTTTAGGTTTATTTATGTTGTCGCTTTTATATGCGATTAAGTATAGAAAATTCAGTCTTGAACTCATTGTTGTTATTATGACGTTTTGTGCCTGTTGCATGCTAGCATTAGAGAAAAATATGATAATACAGATTAAAGATGTAGTCTTTGATATTTTTAAAGTTTTTGGTTCTATTTTTGGTGATGTAGGTGGTGACGTAAGTGGTGCAGGAACTAACAGATGGGGCTTATGGCTTGCGGCTATGCAGAACATGATTAATTATCCCATATTTGGAACAGGTATTGATTGTTACAGGTTTGCAACACCTGCAACCAGCCTTATGCCACACAATGAATTTTTGCAGATTGGAAGTGAAACAGGGTTTATAGGAATAGGGCTATATTTATCTGCATTAATTATTCTTTGTGTAAAATATTTCAAAAAACTAATTAAAATGAACGACAATACTTTTGTTGTGGGTATAGTTGTATTTACTTATCTAGTAAGTGCATGTTTTGGCAATACAATGCCACATACCTTTCCATATTACATGATTTTTATTGGTATGCTTGCTTATTCGTTAAATAAAAAAGAAGAATACAATCAAATAAGTTGAAAAATAAAATATAATTTGTTATAATGAGTGACAAACAAGGAGAAATTAAAATGCTAATTAAAGGACAAAAACTATACGATTTTTTAAAGGATAGAGGGCTGTTGTATCAATTAACAAATGAAAAGGAAATTGAAGAACTTTTAAATGGTGAGCCAACAACTTTTTATCTTGGAATTGACCCGACTGCTGATGCTATACATATTGGTCATTTATGTTCTCTTCGCACATTTAGGTATTTACAAGAAGCAGGACATAAGGGCATTCTTATAATTGGCGGTGCAACTGCCATGATTGGCGACCCTTCGGGCAGACAAGACATGAGAACAGTGCTTACTGCTGAAAAATGCAAACACAATTTAGAAACGATTGCGGGATTTGCTAAAAAATTTATTAATATGACTGGCGACAATGGCGCTATTATTTTGAATAACGATGATTGGATGAAAAAATATAGTTATATTGACTTTTTACGTGACGTTGGTACATATTTTAATGTCAATGTTATGCTTTCTGCTGACGCTTATAAAAAGCGTCTTGCTTCTGGTGGTCTTACATTCCTTGAAATGGGATACATGCCGATTCAAGCATATGACTTTGAATATTTAAATAAGAAGTATGGTTGTATGTTGGAAGTTGGTGGAAGTGACCAGTGGGGAAATATGGTCGCAGGAACTGAACTTCTTAGAAAGAAAGATGGAATACATGCAAATGCTTTTACAACGCCATTATTACTTAATTCAAATGGTGAAAAAATGGGAAAATCTGCTGGTGGCGCTTTATGGGTCGCAGAAGATAAAACTAGCGTTTATGACTTTTATCAATTTTTTATCAATGTTGATGACAAGGATACAGAAACCTTGCTTAGATGGTTTAGTGATTTCTCAACAAAAGAAATTAGTGATATTTGTGCGGGTGATCCGCGAAATGCTAAAAAAATTATGGCATTTGAAGTTACAAAACTAATTCACGGTGAAGAAAATGCAAAACAAGCAGAAAAGACTGCAAAAGAAGTTTTTAGTGGCTTGGGTTCTTCACAAAATATGCCAACCATTGAATATAGTAGAG
>JAVWAR010000044.1:0-6771 GCA_036649955.1 Clostridia bacterium
CCATAGATACAACACTTGGCGAAACGAAGTTTAAAAGGGCAGAAAAAATTAGTGAAGAAGAATATACAAAACATAAAAATTCAGTAATAGCGCAGACTAAAAACCCAAAATTTGAAGGACTTGAATATTCAACACATGATTACTTTATATTTTTGGGTACTACCGGTATGTACTTGATTGCAGACGCTGCTAACTCGAAGGACGGGTTTATTAATCAAAATACTACATTACCACCATCAGTAAATATTCAAAATACAACCTACAAACTAACTCAACATAACGTTGATAAATACAATTATTACTCATATAATGACGTTCGTGAAGAAGTTATTACAAATTTAAATTATACATTTGAGTCTGGCGGATATTCCCTATACCTGCCCGATCCCAAAAATAAAGGAAAATTTATAAAGACAGAACTTACTGCGGTTACCTCACATAAAAATACAAGTATTGTTTATAATGGAATCACATATAATTACTCTCCGAAAGTGCACGGCCAGTCATATTACGTGTATAAGGCAACAGATGAAGCGAATGGATATATCACTCAGAAATCTGAAACAAAAAGTATAGTTATAGATGGAACGACAAATATTGTTGAATATAAAAACAACACAATAGAATCTATCACAACTGGCGGAAAGAAATACAAAATAGAATCCATTGGCGAACAAGGACAAAAGACAAGATACTCATTAGTAGCGACAGATGGAACAACAACAAATGCAAATGAGTTTATAATAAAGCCAGAAATAAAAATAGTTAAAAATTATTATAAGACGACAGATGGAATTAATAAACTTGAACCGAAAGATGTATTTGAATTGACGCCTGGCGAAATATATAAAATAAAGACTGATAAAATTGATACAACAAAAATCAGTCTTGAAAAGATAACAAAAGCCCAAATGGATGCCGAGATAAAGCAAAACCAAGACAATGTATTAAAAAACAAATTTATAGAGGACCACTTTACCTCAGAGTACTATACTTGTCCAGCAGGAACTCAATCAAAGTTTGTGACAAATTTGGCAGTTAAAACAATAACCGAAGGTGAAGACGTAAGCGCGCTTATAAAAACAATGTCACATTCAAGTAAACTAGTACTAAGTGAAAAAACAAATGAAGCAATCCATTTTATAGAGCAGTATTCAAGTGAAGCAGCAGCGGCAGGAAATAAGCGTTTAGCAAATGGGATAACGCAAGATTATTATGAAAAAATAAAAAAAGGCGAAGTTTCACAAAGAGAATTAATAGATAAACTTTCAATGCCGATAAATGATTCAATAAGTTCGCAAATTGGTATTGATTACCTACCTCACGTGTCATTTTATCAAGACGGAAAAATGGTTACTTATTTTGTAGTAGTTGTAGGAACTAGTGACAACTCAAATGTATTAAAGGTTGGTGAAAATAAGGAAATAACGAATCTTCATTTCTTCACAGAAGAACAAGTGATGGTGATGATAAAAGATAGTAATAATAAAGATAAACAAGAAATGCGTCCAAGACTAGTTGAAGCACCAAGAGAAAATATCAAGGCAATAACGATAGGAAATGTAAAGGACGGTGTTGTAGAAAACAATACTACGTTAGCGATACAATATAACCCCCGCCTTGAACAAGGTTCGACAATACGTTCAATAAAATCTCGTTTTTTAGCACTAGAATCATCAAAGAGTGGAAACTCAGTATATTCAACGGGAGTAAAGTTCAACGCATATAAGAGTGTGTTCACGGCATACTCAGCAAATAGTATATATAGAGATTATGGAGAATTGACATATGAACGCGATAAATACTATTTTTATAAAGAAACGACCGCATATGAAAGTAAGATAGACTTAACGATGACGACAAGACTTGAAGGGTTCTTCCCCGAAGGCAGAAAAATAGAGATATCAAGAACAGCGCCAAATAAAACAGACACTGCACAAATTGAAAAAGACACTGCACAAAATAGAATACATGACGCGATAGCAAAAATAAACGACAATAATAAAAACAATCCAGAAATACGCCCACTTACATATGACTATGCATATCAGGCATGGACAACGAATTCGCCAGCGACAAATAATTATGCGTTAAATGCTGATTCCGCATGGAATACAAATAATACATTAGTAAAGGAATCATTTAAAAAATTGAATTTATTAAATGACAACCCACTTATAGGAACAGGCACAACAAAGTTTGGCGCTTATGTAGTTGGTGTTTCAACAAACGATTCAAAGTATTATAGTGAAGAAACGCAAACAAAAATAACAGTCATATCAAATTCAGAAACGCATGGATATAATTACTATGCAAACTATACCCGTGTCAAAAATTTTACAATTTCGGGAACGTTTTTTGAATCTGCCTCACTAGGCACAGGAAACGATAGACTAAACGCTCAAAATATGGTGTTTGAGATAGAAAATGGAACTAACTATACGGTTACATCAACCGATGGGTCATTTGAAATAAAGAATCTTTCAATAAATGATGTAGTTAAATTGAACCTAAAATACACTATTGCAGGAGAAGGAACTTCTGCAATAACTGGCAATTATTTCTTTTTGGGTGAACTTGTAACGCTTTTAGATGGCGACACAGATATTGGTAAAAAAGCAGGAATACACCAATTAAAAATAATAAATGAAGTAAATAGTGTAAAGTTGTTTGGAGATAAAACAGGTTCAGGAATAATAGGCACAAAATTTCATCAAGCAAGTAACTTAAAAGTCAATCTTGTGTTCCCAAATGGAAATCAAGGAATAACACCTAACTTGCCAACGGGAGTAAGTTATGAACTTATAAAAAGTATAACAGAGTCAATAGATAATAATGGTTATGTAACAACCACATTAATAATAAGTGTCTTAATGCCGACAGACTCTACCCTGCTATCATATAATGTTGAAACCGATAAAGAATTAACAGAAGAAGATTGTAAAATACAGAGAAAGTTCTCAGCATTTATTGATGATGGAACTGGAACTGGTAACAAGATAAAAGACACAATCTACCTTGAATTTAACCCAATGGATGGTAACCCCGTCTTCTATAAAATTCAACCAAATGACTATATAGATATAACAAAAGGTATAACAATAGTAGAAGGTTCAGAGGCTTCGAACACCAACCCGATAGATCCTAAGTTCGTTAAGAAAATTGAGTATAATGGAATTACATATACACTAGAAACCATATCAGACACGTCAGTAGAAGCAAAAGTTTATCAAACGGGTCTTTCTAGTGGTGGCACACAAATAAATGACACACAAAAAAATGGCACATCAATATATGTTACATATAATGTGTCTAAATCAAAACTTACAAACAAAAATTATTATCTTAGTCCGCTTGGCGAGTTTGCAAATGGCGAAATCTCGTGGTATTTTAGAGAAGTTGAAAAAATGAGCGAGGACGAGAAGACTCTTCTAACAACTAGCACCTTGCAAGGCTATCAGATAGAGAATTATAACTCTCCGGAACAGCCTCCTAAAACGGAAACGGAAAAGGAAAAAGATGAAAATATTTTAGCAATGCAAAGCCTTTTAAAGGGTAGACTAATTTCTAATAAATATTATTTAATAACCCCACTTATAGAGTCAACGGACGCGCGTTTAGAGCAGTCAACAGTAAATGCCGGCTCAATTACAACAAATGAATTAATATTAACACTTCCTGGTACAACTACAAAATATAATGGCAATTTTATAACAAGGGCTAACTCCCCTCTTCTTCCCACATCCATTTCATTTAGTTATGGAACTAATCAGTATAAATCCAAAACTATAACTTCTGCCTATCAAACATTTGATGCTAAAACGAATTTATTTGAATTTTTGACAGAGCAAGCAGGTGCTAATTGGGCGAACTCTGGTTTTAATATAAACGCACCTTTACCTGCATCTTCTAACGGATATTTTGTTAACCTTGCAAATGTAGGTGAGTTTGGTTACGGAATTTCAAGCGAAGGCAAAGTATATTCTATAAAACCATATCCAGATAATGATAGTAAAATTGATGATATAAGCGGATACACGAGAGCCACAGCATATATAAAAGACAATATTTCTGGCGAAACAATCATCATGTCACAAAATAAAAATGGGACTTTTTCATATAAAGGTGAAACTCCGGAAGATAAAGATGTGGTTTATCCAAAGTTTGCAAAAAATGACCCACGCCTTAAAATTTACTATAATTATAAAATTAAAAGTACTGTTAAAGGTGTAGTAAGTTATCAAAACATTCAATTAGCGAACGCCTATGTATATCTGCCAGCGTCAAATCCTTTAACAGACGACAATCCAGCAACTTCTTTACCAGAAGGAAATACAGCAAATATTGCAGAACAAAACATTGTCTTTGATACAAAAATATCATATATAATGACAGATGCAAATGGCAACTTTATAGATGCAAAGGGCAACCCAAGCACAGAGGCAGTCGTACTAGATTCTGTAATAGAAAAAAGTAAAGTACAAACAAAGGTTCCCGTTTTGCTAAGAACTGCAAAATTAAAAACAGATGGAACAGATATTATAGTACTAGGGAAATATTCTTCATCAGGAACGAATAGTAAATATTATCCATCATTTAATTCAAAAAATATTGATGATTATAATATACAATTTTTAAGAAATACCGATACATATTTCGATATAGACTATACCTCAACGGAAGCATTAAAGAGCGGGTTCCCAGGCGTTAAGTACCTTGATGGCGTGCCATACCCTAACCCAGTAATGATTTTCAGTGTGCGCCATAAAGTTTATGAAGATAGCCAAATAACGATATCATTTAATATAGCGAATGTATATTCGGTAGAACTTGTAAATAACATGGTCAATAATGGAAATGACTTAATAATGGATTTCAGTACATACGCGTTTAGAGATACTGAAATAAATCAAGAGTTTGGAAAATACATAGGAAGTTCTACGTACTTGTTGCAAAAAACACTAGATAAAGGTTTAGTGTATGTAAAGAGCAATGTTTTTTCATATGAAACCTTTGATTATATGAATATAAAAATAACAGATATAGCATTAAGAAGTAAAGCAGGTACGAAAGCAGATACGGATATATTTTATTTTGTATATCTGATATCATTGCCTTCAACAAACGGAAATATGTACTTTAACAAAGGTGATGTTGTTAAGATAAGGCTTATAAAAGAAGACGGCAAAATAGAATTAAAGAGTGAATTTAAAAAACAAGAACTTGAAACCTTTGTAATGTGGTCATCAAGTAAGAACGAGATAATAGACGCAACATATATGGATATCCACTCATATTATCAAACTGCCGATGGAATAATACATTTCACGTCAGGAACAGATACAGACCCAGATGGAAAACCATGTTACGGACTATATGGAATAAAATCAGGTTCGCTAGTAGGCGAAACGCCATATTATAATTTTGATGAAGTAGTAATATCAGGGACTACCAGTTCTTTTAGAACGCAGAAATACTTGCGTGATAGGGCTGGAAATTATTTAAGAGATGAAAATGGCAATAGAATACCAACAGCCATGTCGAATTTGTCAGGATATTATAAAGATACCCCACTACATATACAGCCCTCACTAAATGCAACAAACAATTATTTTTCAATAGGCGAAGAGAGCGTAAGTTTTGTAGCCTCACCATTTATAAATTTCAAAACAGACAATACTCTTCAAGGTAATGGAACGCAGTATAGATTTAAAAGGTGGAATGTATATCAAAGATATAATTCAGAATTAATATATCGTGATTATGGATATGAAGGGACAACGGACTTTGTAAATGTTCAGTATAACGCAATAATGACATTGTCGCCAGACACAGCGGGCAAATATATAATTTTGCCAGTGTATGAGCGAGTGTATTCTGTATCAACGTCAGTAATGGCAGAGAATAATACCTTAATGGCAGAGAATAATACCTTGTCTACTAAAAATCCAGGAACTTATGATAAAGACTTCACATATAATGCTGGCGGAACGGTCGGCATGCAGTATGATGCGACGACAGGAAGACAAGTTCAATTTTTAAGCGGAATGGATAAAGCCTTGCTTAAACATGAATTATATTTTGTAAAATATCTAAGTACGTCAAATAGTGATGGAAAAATAGCATATAACTATAATTATATACAATCACAGCCGTATTTAATATATGATACAGACCAAACTAAATTTTTGAGTATAAAAGAAACAACCGATTTAAATATAATAAATATCAAAAATATAATTTCAACAAAAGATGAATTTGGCGATTTATTAGTAGATTTTAATATAGGCGGTTCGTATTTCACATTAGATTCAGTCGGAAGAATTTCGGCGTTGGAAAAAAACTATAAAATTATAGAACTTACACGCAGTAATAATGATTTATGTATAGATGTAGAAGGAACAAAGATTCCTATTTCGAATGAACAGAAACTGCTAAAAATAGTATCACTCAATAGTGCAACTTTTACAAAAGAAACAATCACAAATATAACGGAAAAAGTAAGTTATTATCATTATACGTACTCAACGAATGCAAAAGATAAACTAAATAAAAATGCACAAACAGACCCAGGTAAAACAGACCCAAGTAAATTAGAAGTAGTTAGTTCAATACCGGTTATACAAGAAGGCAACTTTATGTATGCCATGCTTACCGTGTCAGGAGAAAATAATACTACAAAACTTATAAAAGACTTGCAACCAATGGCAGAGTTGTTTACGCGGGACTTTTACTATGTGGATACAGAACGCGCAAATAATATCAATGGTT
>JAVWAR010000045.1:0-6621 GCA_036649955.1 Clostridia bacterium
CTTCATCACCAATAAAAACTTTAACATTTTCATTTAAGCGCTTGCCGTTGACTTTAATATCTTTGTTTCTAAGTAGTTTCATGATAGACGAATAAGAAAGCATGGGCATGGCATTTAGAACGGCTTTTGATAAAAAATCATCCTCTTTAACAATAAATTTTTCCATTTTATTCCTTTAATAAACTAATTTTTATGAAAATTCTTCTTTAAAGAATTTGTCTTGCATGAATTGACGCACGAAGAGTGCATGCAATTTGCGCACTTTTGTTTCTTAGAACATTTTAGCACAAAAATGATAGAAAACGCAAGAATAATTAAAGACAAAAACGCAGTAAGATACTTTTGATAACTAAGTAATAAGAGAAGCCTGTATGCAATAAAGCAAACCAAGTAACTGACAATTAAATGCGTAAGCAAACAAAGAATCATAATAAGTAGCGAACCCTCTCGCCTAATCATTTTAAGAGTTGAAATGCAAGGAGAATATAAAACGACAAAAAGCATAAAAACAATGGCGGTAATGGGAGTAAAAAACACAAGAGAAGATGCTGAAACAAGCGAAATACCGAGGCTTTTCGGTATATTGTCTGACGTAATACCATTGCTCATGGCAAGAGAAGAAACAATCATTTCCTTAGCCAAAATTCCCATAATTAAAGCCATGACAATATGCGGGTTGCCAAGACCAATAGGTTTAAAAATAATAGAAATAAACCCAGTAACATGATTGAGCATACTCCCTTCTGAATCGAGTTCAAAACGAAAATTAAATGAAGATAAAATAAATAAAATAATTGAAAAGCCAAGAATGGTAGTAAGTGTACGACTGATATATTTTTTAGATTCCAAAAAGAAACTGCTTATAAATTTTCTAAACTTAGGTATTCTGTATAAAGGAAGTTCAAGAATGAAGCCCTCATCTTTAATTTTAGAAATTTTACTAATAAGCGCAAGAATAAATAAGGCAATAAGCAATGAAACTAAGTATAAAGAAAAAAGAATAAAGACCTGCCCTTTTAAGAAAAAAGCACCAGTAATAAGCAAAATAATGGGCACACAAGCACTGCAACTAATAAATGGTAAAATAAACATTGTGCGTTTTCTAATTTTGTCATTTTCAATATTTCGTGTGACCATAATTGCTGTCGTGTTGCAACCAAAACCAACAAGCAAACTGAACACTGAACGTCCTGAAAGTCCAATTTTCTTGAAAAATGGGTCTAAAATGAGTGCTATGCGTGACAATATACCTATATCTTCGAGCATTTTAATGCCACAAGCAAGAATTACGACCTGTGGTAGAAAACTAAGCACAGCCATAACTCCGCCAAGTATTGCGTTTGAAAAAAGTGCAAGTATCCAAGGTGTATGAATAAATGTAGAAATAAAACCCAGTAACCCCTCTCCTAAAATAACGTAAGTTATACGCGAAACAAAAAATGATAAATAATTGCCTACATAGCCAAAAGCAAAAGTGAACACAATAAACATCATAATAAGAAAAGTACTCAGTGCCAAAAATGGATTGAGCATAAATTTATCAATTTTTTGAGTTATGCTTTTTCGAGATGAAGTTACGTTCTTCTTTTTAGCAGATATAAGTATGCTTTGAATAAAATCATATCTAATTTTGCAAACAAATTCTTTACCATTAATTCCAGAAACCAAATCATCTATTTTATTTTGTTCAGTTTCAGTAAGATTAAGAACGGACATAGAATTATCCCGTTCAATAATTTTCATAGCACAATAAAATGGTGATAAGTTGCATTTTTTCGCAGAATTATCAACAATCTTTGATATTTCATTTATAATATTGCTCTGTGAAAAATAAGGCAAATAAACCTGAGATGGCACAAATTTTTCCATTTCAAAAGTGAGATTTTTAAGTGTTTTTTTAGAGTAAGCATCAATACATACTATTTTACAACCCAATGCTTTTTCAATAACAAATAAATTGTAATTATCATTTTCTTTTTTAAAATTCAAAGCGAGTATTACATTTTTGCCACGTTCAAGCAATTCAATAGCAAGATATAGATTTCTATAAATAGCATTTGCATCAAGCACTACAATAATGTTTTCTGAGGACTGCACCCTGTCGGTTGTAATTTTTTCTTCTGGACTGAGTGGAGATAAAGAATATAGCCCAGGTAAATCATAAAGCATTATAGAAGAATGAGCAATTTGCTTACTTTTTTCACAAACCGTAACACCATGCCAATTCCCAGCATGCTCAAAAGAATGTGTAAGAGCATTATATAACGTTGTTTTACCAGTATTGGGATTGCCTAAAAGTAAAAACTCTTTCATAGTTTCTCCATAACAAGCATGTTTTCTGCAAGACATTTTGTGATGGCAAAAAAACTGCCACCTACAATTATTACATTGTAGTTCTTACTTGAATTAATCAGCGTAAATTCACAGCCACGAACAAGCCCAATTTCAAGTAATCTTGCAGAAAATGGTGAAGATTTTATATCACCACAATAAATATAATTGCTCTTTTTCGTAGTGCTAGATAATTTAAGCAAAAAACACCTCTTAGTAATTTATATGCTAAGAGGTGTTTTGATATTATAGTAATAACTATGAATGTAAGCCTTAATATCAAAAAGGTACATTTCGTCAATATATAATTATTTTAAAAAAATTATTTTTTGGGTTGTTTTTCTTTCTTTTCAAGCATAAGTTTGTCAAAGTCGTTCAAGTACTCAAAAAAGGTTGTTGCATCTTTAAACTGCTTGTAAACCGAAGCAAAACGAACATATGCAACCTCATCAATATTTTTAAGTCTGGTCATTACAAGTTCACCAATATATTTAGTCGTAACTTCGTCATCAAGACTATTGTAAATAACCTTTTCAATATCAGCAACCATTTGGTCAATAGTTTTCATAGAAACAGGACGTTTCTCACAGGCTTTAATGATACCACCCTTAACCTTGTTAGAATCAAATGCCTGACGTTCACCACTATTTTTAATTACAAGAACAGGCGTAGACTCAATCGTTTCATAAGTAGTAAAACGCCTGCCACAACCCTCACACTCTCTGCGTCTTCTAATTGAGTTATTGTCTTCATAATCTCTTGAATCAATAACACGGCTTTCTTGACATCCACAAAAATTGCATTTCATAATATATTTTGCTCCACACTATCTTAATATTAATATGATAACACAAAAAAGCAAAAACATCAATTATTTTAAAGAATAAAACCAATGGTGAGAGTTAGTTTTCCTTTTGAATTTTACGAGCATATTTAAGATAAGGTTCAAGGGTCTTGTCTTGAACTTTTTCAACTTTAATAGGCATAGGCTTGCAAATTTGAGTTTCGCCATCACTTGTAATAAGCACGCAATCATCGCCAATTTTAGAAATTGCATGCAACGGAATAAAAATGTCTTCATTTTTTTTAAAAAAGCGTCTGGGACTAGGGATTGTAAAACCCAAAACAATGCCAGTAGACTCATCAAAGACCATATCAATAAATCTTCCTAAACGTTTACCACTGCTAACGCTAATAATTTCCTTACTGCTAAGGCTAGAAAAAGTTGTTTCCATAGATTGTACCCCTTAAAGCATTATACTAAGAAAAAAAGTAAAATATGCTTGTATAATAAGGCATAGATAAGCAAACACTTATACGTAAAGGAGGAGCAAGATGAGTAATAAAGTTATAATATGTGGATTTGACACATCACTACTGCCGAAAGCAAGTGGAAAAGAACTTGCAAGTTTGATGGTTGAAGTAAAGCGTGGGAACGAAGACGCAAGAGAACAATTTGTCATGTATAATATGCGCTTAGTATTAAGTATAGTAGGAAGATTTACACTAAAAAAAGAGATTGTAGATGACGTATTTCAGGTTGGAATAATAGGCTTGATGAAGTCAATAGACAATTTCAACACAAGTTTAAACGTAAGATTTTCAACATATGCAGTACCCATGATTATAGGCGAAATACGAAGATTTATAAGAGATAATAGTAGTTTAAAGATAAGCCGAAGTTTGAGAGATGTTGCATATAGGGCGCTCAAAGCGCGTGAAGAACTTGAAAAAGAAAAAACAAATGATATAACGCTTCAAGACGTATGTAATAGAGCGGAATTATCACTTAAAACGGTATCCAACGCACTTGATGCAATAAGTGAACCTGTATCGCTATTTGATACCGTGTATCATGACGATTCGGGAGAAAGCATATTTGTAATGGATACGCTAAGAGATAAGACTCAAACCGAAGACAACATAATTGAGCATACACTGCTTGAAGAGGCGGTTGAGAACTTAGAGCGCAGAGAAAAGGAAATTTTATTTTTAAGATATTATGAAGGAAAGACACAAATGGAAATATCAAATGAAATAGGAATAAGTCAGGCGCAAGTAAGTAGGCTTGAAAAGAATGCGCTTGGGAATTTAAGACATATCTCATAAGACAAAACCATCTTAAACAAAATAGTTCCACATACTATAAAAGTAATGAGTTAAAACCTCATTACTTTTTTTAAAATGTAAAAAATCAAATAACCCCCGTTTAAATAAAACCCGCACATTTTCTACATTTTTCTACATTTCCCACCTAGTTCAAGCCTTGTTTTTGCTATTTTTCTACATTTTTCAATTTATTTATGCCAATTTTTCAAGTTCTCTTGAAAGTTTAGATAAAATCTTTTTTTCAAGCCTAGAAATATAAGACTGCGAAATATCCAGTTCATCCGCAACTTCTTTTTGAGTCATTTCCTCTTTTCCAGAAAGACCATACCTTTTATTCATAATTTCCTGTTCGCGACTGCAAAGAGAACTGAGCGCCGACCTTAAAAGATTGCTTTCAACCTCGCTCATTACATTTTCTGAAACAAGTTCACTATCCGTGCCAAGAACATCAGCAAGTAAAAGTTCATTTCCGTCACTATCCATATTTAATGGGTCGTCCAGAGAAACCTCACCCTTGCGTTTAGAAGATTTTCTAATTTGCATAAGAATTTCATTTTCAATACATCTCGAAGCATAGGTAGCAAGTTTAATTTCCTTTTCTTTTTTGTAAGAATTAACGGCTTTAATAAGACCAATCGTGCCAATACTTACAAGGTCATCAGTATTAATGCCAGTATTTTCAAACTTGCCCGCAGTATACACAACAAGTCTTAAATTTTTTTCAATAAGTTTTTGCCTTGCCTCCATTTCTCCATTTGAAAGCCTGTCAATCAGGTCAACTTCTTCTTCGGCGGTAGGTTTTTCAGGCAAAATATTACCTTTTGCATAAAGGTAATCAACTTCATTTTCTATTTTATCATTAAAAAGTAAAGCGAATAATTTTTTAAGTAATCCCATAAAAACTCCTTTGACATGATAATAGTAATAAATTAAAATTGTGATTGTCTTAAATATTTTACATAATAACACTTGGGTGTAAAAGACCTTCGTAGAATACAGAATCTTTAAATTTTTTATTAGTAACACCAATCATAAATTCTTTACTAACCATAGTACCATTGCATTCGCATAAAACAGAGTCGGGTTTAAAAACAATCATTTTAGAAGAAACACCAGATAAAGTAGAGAAAGTCATTAAATGTTGAGAATAGCGTTTTGAAGAATTATTAATAATTTCGGCATAAAGTTCGGGTTTTAGATTTCTTTCAAGAACGCAACTAGAAACCACAATTACGGGTAAGCCCGTCATTGAATCATAAAGCCTATTACCGCTGTCGAGATAAGCCTTAAAGGAAACCATACATGAATAAATTGTAAAATTTACAGAGCGAATAAACGGCATAATTTCGCGTTTTTTCGACAAAAATGAAGCAAGTTTGGAAAGACAAACAGCATAAATAGCACCAATAAGTAGACAAATACCAATAGGCACTTTAAGGTCGTAGACCAGAACGCTAGCGGAATGAATAGTTGAACCAAAAAGCATAAGAACAGCAAAACAAACCCCACCAAGCCCAGCAGTGTAAAGATAAAACAAAAGATAACTAAGTAAAAAACTTTTAAAACTTTTAGGTTTCCTTGCAATGAGAATCATAAGGATACTAAGCACAATTTTCAAAAGTATCATAACAAACTTAGACGGCGCAATAAGTGGCATAATGCAAGCAAATGAAGTTCCAACGACCGCAGATAAAAAAATACAAAGAAGTGAAGTTTTAAGTCTAAGTGACTTAAAAACCAAAAACAATAATAAAAAATCTATAACCAGATTATCAATAATTACATATTCTATATATACGCTCATGAAATCAGTCTATGACATTAAGAAGATAAAATAAGCATAAAAAAATGGGCTAATTGTAAAAACAACCGCTCATTTTGTAGTATTATCTGATAAACAATGTAGCCCCGCGCATTTTGCAATGTTTGAGTACGCAATGTAGCCCCGCGCATTTATAAACTTGAATGTTTATTTTTTAAAGTTGTTTCGTAGAAAAGGTGGCAAGTCCGAATCGTCAACTTCAATTCTGCTAGAAAACCCAGAAGACTCTCGTCTAACAGGTTCTTTATCCTCTTGAACCACAGGAATAGGCTCAAACTTAACAGGTTCTTTTTGTGGTGCAACATATTTGTTTAGCCCTGCTTGGTCATCAAGAGTTTTAGCACCGCCAAACAAACTTA
>JAVWAR010000046.1:0-6419 GCA_036649955.1 Clostridia bacterium
TCATCGCCTGATGACCCAAATGCACACCGTCAAAATTACCAATGGTGACGGCAGTTTTTGGCAATTGAAAATTGGGCGCTAAAGCATTCAGGCGGAGCAGCTTCATGGACGAATCAATAAATGAAAAATTATCAGGGCTATATATTGCCATAATCTTGAGCATTCGTCTTGTTGTTGTGTTTTTACTCAAAAAAAATTAAATATGATAATTCCAATACTTCTTATGTTTTCAATGTTTGCATATGATGGCATTTGGACTACATTTCCAGTTTTTGATATTATATATATAGCCATTTGTGGAGTTTGTATTATATCTTCAATTATTTATTATTTTGTACGGAATTTTAAAAATAATGATAGAAAAATCTTAGGCAGTAAAAGGTTTATTGGGCTTTGTATTGTTGCGGTTTCAATGGTGTTTGCAGGTTTGTTTTATTCAGTTAACAATTTTTATCTTACACTACTTACACTTGGAATTGTCTTAGGGTTTGTTCTTGTATATGTGCTTCTTGTTAAATGCACGGAAGGTGATTTAAAAAAGTTGGTTTCCGTATCGCTTGTAACTTTGGGCGTTATTATGATTACTCAGGCGCTAGTTTATTATATCGGAGTTGAGAACATTATTGAAAATATTTCAATAAAAGGAATTACCTTTGGATGGGCAGGTTCGAGTGCTATTGCATTTATGTTTGTTGCCATTATTCCAAGTACTTTTTATCTAGCATATATTTCTAAAAAAAGATATGCGTTTGATATACTTGCAGTTGTTTTCATGCTTTTAGCACTTATAACTAATTGCAGAAGTATGCTTCTTGCAGTTGCAGTTGTTATGCCAGCATGTGTCATTTATTCATTTATAAAAGCAAGAGATAAAAAAGAAAAGTTGTTCATAGGCTTATTTTATGGAATAATTTTTGTAATTCTTTGTATTACAATGTTTACTTTTGGTAGGGATATATTTTTAGGGTTTATTGGAAATATTGGCTTTAATGGAAATGGCAGGAAGGAAGTTTGGACATACTATATCAACAAGTTCATTGAAAATCCTATTTTTGGAGTAGGGTATTTTACAAATAATTCAGGCATTGCGTATATTGGTTCAGGTATTATTAATAGAGCGCATGATTTCCCATTACAAACACTTGCTTGTGGCGGAATAGTTGGGGCATTATGTTTTATTCCATACTTTATTCAAAAATATAAATTACTATTTACGAAGTTTAGTATGTATAAAATGTTTATGGTTATAACAATGGTACCATGGAGTATATATGCACTGATTGATAATGCTTATTTATCGTTTCCTAAAATTTTAATGTTTATAATTTTATTTTTTGCTTGCGAAGTTGAAAGTGATGAAACGCGCGAAGAATGGAAGGGTAAAATAACCTTAAATAAAAAAATTGTAAATAAAATAAAAACTGATACAGATGAAAACGTGGAATTAAATAAAAAAGAAGAAACTGCGAAATAAAACAAAAAAAGATGAACCAAATGGTTCATCTTTTTTTTAACTTTCAAATTCTTTTTTAATGCTTCTAGTCAATAACTTTTCAAGTTGTAATGCGGGGTCTGCATTTTCAAACAGAACGCTGTAAAGAGCCGAAGTTATTGGCATATCAATATGCAATCTATCTGCAATTTCTTTGACAGCCTTTGTGGTCATAACTCCTTCTGCCAATTTTTCATATGGTTGTTTCTTTATAAATTTTTCACCAAAAGTTTTATTCTGTGAGTGCTCACAAAACAATGTTGTTTCATAATCGCCAAGGTGAGAAAGGCTATATGCCGTTTCTGCCTTGCCTCCAAGAGCAACCATTAAACGTGCAACTTCTCGTACGCCCCTTGCCATTAATGGACCTTTAAGGGTGGTATATCCAAGCCCATCAAGCATACCTGCTGCAATTCCTATAACATTTTTTGTCGCAGCGCCAATTTCATTACCAATTATATCATTACCATAATAAAATCTTATAAGTTTTGAATTAAATTTTTCAACAAGTTCTTTTGTAAGAGCATGGTTGTGACTATCAATAATCATACAATTTGGGACTTCTTTTACAAATTCTTGTATATGTCCCGGTCCAAGCCAAACAGCCAAATTATTTTCATCAATTCCGCTTTCGATTGCAACTTCGGATAAACGTTTGCCAGTAGCCTCTTCAATACCTTTCATGCAAAGAACAATTTTTTTGCCTTTAAGCAAACTTTTATCAATAGTAGAAAGAAAACTTCTAAATGCTTGTGAACTAATTGATATAATGATTATATCTGCACGAGAAATGGCATAAGTCAAATTTGAAGTTAACTCTATGGTGTTTGGTAGAGATACGTATTCATTTTTATGTTCTTTTTTAAGTATCTGAAAATGAGGGCTATCTTCAAGTCCCCAAATTGCAGAGTTGTTTCCAATATAATTTTGATACCAGCCAAGAAATGTTCCCCATCTTCCACAGCCAAGTATTGTTACGTTTTGTTTTTCCATATTTTATAATATTATCATAATGATATAAAATAAGCAAGAAAAAATCATGTATAAACATGATTTAAAATCCATTATAAAGATCACTAATTATAAAATCTACGCCGATAAGTTTGTAAACGGTGCTTAAAAACATACTATTTACAGTCCAAACGGCAACGGTTAAACCTTTCTTATGAAATGTTTGAACGTCAGCGGGTTTGAAAGCCCCCATACTTATACAAACATTAAGGTTGTTTAATAATGCGTTTTCTACGGCAATGCGAGTGTCTGCAATTAAAGATAGAGGAAGGTCTTTATTTTTTGCTTTAAATAGACTTAGTACTTCTACGTAATAACTAGTAACGATTATTTTATCTACTGAGTAATTTTCTTCTACTTGTTTATAAATAAGTTCGACATCATTTATTGAGCAGATTGTCTTAATGTCAAGTACTGCAATTTTGTTATATTGCTTGCAAATTTTCAAATAATCTTTAAAAGTGCATAAATATATGTTTTTACTACTCTTTGCATCAATCTTAGTTGTTTTAAGTTTTTCGCTGTTTGTTTTAGAAATGCTTAAATCTTCTGTATAGTTTTTAAAAGGGTTATCATCATGTGCGCAAAATATTTCTTTATCCAAAGATATTTGCAAATCTGTTTCAATTCCATAGTCACCAGTTTTGCCTGCATTTATAAATGCTTCGCTAGTATTTTCATAACAAGTAACGTGATAACCACGATGAGATATAAACGCAACAGTTGAAAGCGAAAAAAACATGCAAAAAAGAAACATTGCTAGTAGTATTGCTGAAATTGATATTAATAACTTTTTAGTAGTAGTTAAGTGTGCCATAAAGCCTCTTTTGTAGTTAGTTTGTACTTATAATGCCTATTATAGTAAAAATAATCAAAATATACAAGGTTTTTTTAAAATATTGTGGTTTATTGTTTGCAGTGTATGGAATACTTATGATATAATTACGATAAATCAAGGGTAAAACAAACTTTTGATAATCAAGGGAGGATTATTTTATATGAACAAAACTGAATTTATCAGAGAAGTAGCAGTTAACGCAGGTTCATCAATTAAAGATGCCGGTGTTTTCTACGATGCATTTATTGCAACACTTCAAGAAGAACTAAAAAAGGGTGAAAAAGTTACACTAGTTGGATTCGGCACTTTCTCAGTTAAGAATAGAGCGGCTCGTACTGCTATCAACCCTATGACTAAAAAAGAAGTTAAGGTTGCGGCTTGCAGAGTTCCAGCACTTAAATTTGGAAAAGGCTTTAAAGAAATACTTTAATAATTAAAAAGGAAAGACGCTATATGCGTCTTTTTCTTTTTGTAAACCGCTGAAAAATTTTAAATAAATGCTTGAATAATAAAGCAAAATTTGATATACTTAAAAACGGAGAAAAACAATGTATAAATTCGTTAAAAGATTTTTTGATATATTTTTATCAGGGTTAGCCCTGATTTTGTTGTGGCCAGTAATGCTTGTTACTGCTATTGTTGTAAGAATAAAACTTAAAGGTAAGGCAATTTTTTCGCAGTATAGACCGGGTAGAAAAAATAAAATTTTTAAACTTTATAAGTTTAGAAGTATGAGTAATGAACGCGATAAAGATGGGAACTTACTTCCTGATGAAGTGCGTTTAACATCTTTTGGCAAAAAACTTAGAAAAACCAGTCTTGATGAACTTCCACAATTATGGAATATCTTTAAAGGTGATATGAGCATTATTGGTCCACGACCAAGAATAATGCAAGAGTGCGTTTTTTTACCTGATGAAGATTTGCAAATAAGACTAAGTGTAAGGCCGGGACTTACCGGTTGGGCTCAGGTTAATGGTAGAAATAATATTACTTTCGACCAAGTTGTAGAGTATGATAAAGAATATGTAAAAAAATTAAGTTTTGGTATGGATTTCAAAATATTTTTTATGACAATAGGTAAGGTCTTTAAAAGTGCTGATGTAAATAAAAATGGTACTGCGTCAAATGAGTTCTATGGAGATATGTTACTTAGGACAAATAAAATTTCAAAAGAAGAATATAATGCAAAACAAAATCAAGCAAAAGAACTTATTGATAAAGCAATTTAATGGAAAAGTTTAACTTTTCCATTTTTATTGTACGACATTGCTTGTTAAAAGCATACTTGATATGGTATTATTATTAGGCAAATAGGATAGAGGTATTGTTATGTTTGAAAATAAAAAAGTTTTAGTAGTCGCAACGTCAGATGATATGATTTATCATTTTTTTATAAAACATTTAGAAAAGATTTTAAAATGTTGTAATCAAGTTGATATTGCTTGTAATCAAACGGGTTTTTGGTTTGAAGAACTCGCAAATAATGGTTTTAATATGAAACGTGTTGATTTCCCTAGAAAACCTTTAAGTCTTAAAATATGTACAGCATATAAACAACTAAAAAAGTTGGTTTTAACAAACGAGTATGATTTAATTATCTGTCAACAGCCGGTTGGCGGAGCAATTTCTAGACTTGTTGCTTCAAAATGTAAAATACCAGTGGTGTATATTGCGCATGGTTTTCACTTTTATAAAGGATGCCCACTTAAAAATAAGTTAATTTTCAAAACAATAGAAAAGTGGTTGTCTAAATATACGGATGCACTTGTTACTATGAATGAGGAAGATTATCAGGCTGCTAAAACTTTTAAAGCAAAAAAAGTCTTTAAAATTGATGGTATTGGTTTTGATGATTCAAAACAGAAAGTCGTTTTAACGAAAGAGGAAATTCTTAAAAAAGAATTTGGTATCAAAGAAGATGATTTTGTTTTAGTAAGCATTGGCGAACTTAATCAAAATAAAAACCATAAAGTGGTTCTTGATGCATTGAAACTGATTGATACAACAAATATAAAATATATAATTTGTGGACAAGGTTCTAAAGAAGAAGAGTACACAAAGTTTATAAAATTAAATAATCTTGAAGGTGTAGTTATTCTTGCTGGTTATAGAAAAGATGTGCAAGATGTTTTGAAACTTGCAGATGTTTTTGTCATGCCTTCATTTAGAGAAGGGCTGCCTATGAGTATGATGGAGGCAATGAATTTAGGGCTTCCGGTAATTACAACTAATATTAGAGGTTGTTCTGACTTGATCCAAAATGAAGAGGGTGGACTTCTTCTTGAGCCAAAGAATGTAGAGGGCTTTGCCGGCGCAATACTATATTTACAAGACGATAAAAATATATGTAAAAACATGACAGAAATCAATCTTAAAAATATAGAAAAATATAGAATACAAAACGTTCTTCTTGAAATGGAACAGGTATATGATTCAATAACTTTTGGCGGTGCCAAAGAATGATAGTTTACATAATTTTAGCGTTTTTAGTATTCGTTTTGAATTACTTAAAACAGGTATATTGGTTTGTAAAACCAGCGCTTACAAATAAAAGTGTTGACAATATCAAAAATGGTATAAACGAGGGCAAAGAGTCTTCGTTCACGGCAATTTTTATACTAGTATTAATATCTGGGTTTAGAGCGTATTCGGTTGGGTTAGATTTGGGAAATTATTTGGCAAATTTTAATGCTATAGCGAACAATTTAACAATAAAAACAGGTCATGGTTTTGAAATATTATTCCAATCATTAAATTACTGGTGTGCATTAATTTTTGGAAATCAAGTAGGGTTTACAGTATTATTATTTATAATATCAATAATATTTGCATATTCAATAAATCAAGTAATACAAAAAAATTCAGCAAGTTTTGCACTTTCTTTTTTTCTAATAATAACACTTGGTATTTACGCGCAAAGCTTCTCAGCACTTAGACAAATTTTGGCATTATCGGTTGTATTGTTATCAATTAAATATATACAACAAAGAAATTTGTTTATGTTTATTTTTTATATAATAATTGCAATATTTTTTCATAAAACAGCATTTATATTTTTTCCGGTATTCTTTCTAT
>JAVWAR010000047.1:0-6335 GCA_036649955.1 Clostridia bacterium
ATTTTTAGTTACACCTGCATCTGAAACTATGGCAGACAAAAGTTGAGGGTCAGAAATAAAATTCTGCCCAAACGCTTTATTGAATTTAAAGTTGTATTTTTCAAGTATTTCTTTCAATTTTATTACCTACTTAATTTTATTAAATAATCTTTTTGAATTCTCGGTTGTTATTTTTGAAAATCTTTCCAAACTCATTTCAAGAATATCTGCAATTTTTTGTGCAGTAATATTAATGTTTTTAGGAACATTCTTACTTCCACGCAAAGGTTCTGGCGGTAAAAAAGGACTATCAGTTTCGACTAAAATTTTATCTAATGGAACTACCTTTAAAAGTTCTCTGTTCGTTTTTTTATAAGTTATTGAACCTGAAAAAGATAAATAAAAGCCCATCTCGGTCAATTCTCGCGCAGTATCCGCAGACCCGGAAAAACAATGTATTACCACACCATTTTTAAGTTTTTCTTTGTTTTCTTTTAATATTTGAATAAGGTCTTGCGTTGCTTCTCGCATATGTACAATAAGCGGTAAATTACACTTAGACGCAACGGCAATCATTTGTTTAAACAATTCCTTTTGTTTGTCCCTATCAGTGCCTTCATAGTGGTAATCAAGCCCTGATTCACCAATCGCAACCACTTTTTCATGTTTCGAAAGCCCCACAAGGTCACCAATATCTTTTTCAGTAAGTTCTTCTCCCGCGTGCGAAGGATGGACTCCTACACTCGCATAAATATTTTTATTAGACTCAGCGGTAAGCACCGTCCAAAAACTATCTTTCATATTAGTCGCAATCGTTATTATTGTTGAAAGATTATCGTTTTCCATATTAGAAATAACATAAGATAATTCATCAAGGCAATCTAAATGTGCATGAGTATCTATAATCATATATTTTCTCCTATTTTTATTATACGAAATTTGATAAAAAAAGCAAGTCTTTCATAATTATTCTTTAAAGGCATAGAATTAAATATGAATAGAATTTGGGTAATATTATTATTGAGTAGTATAACAATGTTGTGTTTTATTTCGCCCGCAAGTGTGCTTCCAAGCATGCTTTCTTCTGCAACAAAGGCAGTTCAGTTGTCGTTTGAACTTTGTGCAATATATGCAGTATGGATGGGCATTTTTGGAATACTTGAAAAGACCTGCATTTCAAAACTTATTTCAAAAATTCTTTCACCTATAATTGATTTGATATTTGGTAAAAAGAACTTATCTCCTGAATCTAAAAAATATGTATCGCTTAATATTTCAGCAAATGTTTTAGGAATGGGCGGAGCAGCAACACCCATGGGAATTAAAGCAATCGAAAGCATGAATGACCACTCTGGTAAAGCGACCTACCCCATGGTAATGCTAGTCGTACTATGTTGTACTTCTCTACAATTATTACCAACATCAATAATGGGTCTTATGGTTAAATCTGGAAGCATTAATCCTGCTTCAATAATATTCCCATCATTGATAGCAGGTACAATAAGCACGCTCGTTGGAATCATACTTGTAAAAGTATTTAAAAAACAAATAATTGGTAAAAATTAATATGGCAAACTATATAATACCTATTTTACTTATATTAATTCTTATATATTGCTTAGTCAAAAATATCCCTGCTTATGACCATTTTGTGAAAAGTTCAGGCGAATCAGTAAATTTATGTATAAGCATTTTTCCATACCTTGTAGCAATTTTTTTGGCAGTTGACCTGTTTACATCAAGTGGCTTATCTGCACTACTAGCCTCAAAATTAAGCCCTATTCTTGAATTCTTTTTTATTCCAAAAGAATTAACTGAATTTATAACATTGCGACCATTTACTGGTTCAGGAAGCCTTGCTTTAATCAGTGAAATATATACAAAATATGGAGTTGATAGTTACATTTCTAGATGCGCATCAGTAATTATGAGTACGTCAGAAACGGTGTTTTATATCATAGCAATTTACTTCGGAACAACAAAAATTAAAAAATTACGCGGAATTATACCAATAGCACTTGCAAGTATTTTTATAGGTACAATATCTGCATGTTTAATTTGTAGGGTATTATAAATAATTTAGCATTTAGAAAGTAAAAAAAATAATTTGCAAATACCGCTTGCAAATTATCTATTATATATTTTTTTAAGTTCCTCAGTTTCATGTCCATTTTCCATCATAATAAGCGCTGGCAGAGTAATAAGTCCGCTTCGCCCGCCCTTTTTTGCATGCACTAACACCACACTTGCCTTTTTATCTTTTGTTGGATGCACAAATCTAAGTGTTTTAACTTCCAAATTTACTTTTCTGAATTCACAAATAATGTCACAAATTCGAGAAGAATCATGCACCATAAATACATCACCACCAAACTTTAAAAGCCTTGCAATACTACTTGCAAGTTCATCAAGCGGAAGAAACCTTTCTTGTCTTGCCACTGCACGGCTTTCATCATGGCACGACAACATTTCGGTTTTAAAATATGGCGGATTGACACTAATAACGTCAAATTCACAAAGTGGCTTAAACTCTTGCACCGAACTGCAAACAATTTCAAAATTTTCAAAATTGTTATATTCTTTCGTCTTATAAAGCAGAGATACAAGGTTTTCTTGAATTTCAACCAACGTTGTCATATGCGGTTTATTTTTCAACATTGCAAGCACTGCAACAGCGCCTGTTCCCGCACACAAATCAAGATAATTATCAGTTTTCTTGGTCTTTACAAAATCAGAAAGCAAAACGGCATCAGAAGAAAACGCATAAAGATTACTGGATTGAACAATTTTTACATTATCTCTTTGCAAATCATCAAGTCTTTCATTATCACATAAATTAATCTTCATTAATTGGTGCTTCTACTGGACAAACACTTGCGCAAAGTCCACATGATATACATATTTTTTTATTAACAACATATTGCCCTTTTTTAAGTGATATTGCACTAACGGGACAACTTCCCGCACATGCTCCACATTTAATACACTTATCAGTAATTTTATATGCCATAACTATTTATTCTCCCTATTGTTTTTATATGAATTATTATCACCATTTTCAATGGTTTTAAAAGTAATTTCCGTTACAGGAAATTCTTTTGTTATAAAAGTATCGTCATTCTGCCTAATTCTAACGGTAACAAGTTCTTTTAAAAGGTTGTTATAAACAACAACACCTTTGCCTTCTTTCGTTTCAACTTCACTCATAATTTTAGGCATAATTTTTAGAGTTTCAGCATAGTGTTTGTTTTCATAAGAAAGACAACACATAAGTCTTCCACAAAGCCCACTAATTTTAGTCGGGTTTAATGATAGCCCTTGATTTTTTGCCATTTTAACAGTAACATGGTCAAAGTCATTTAAAAACATCTTACAACAACAAACATTTCCACAAGGACCAAGCCCACCCTTTTGCTTAACTTCATCACGGTCACCAATCTGCCTAAGTTCTATTCGAGAATGATATTTAGACGCAAGGTCTTTAAGAAGGTTTCTAAAATCAACACGCTCTTCCGAAGTAAATTCAATCATAATTTTACTTCTATCAAAGGTATAGTATGCACTAACCACTTTCATTTTATAGCCACATTCTTCAACTTTTTGTTTAATTTCAACCAATATTTTAGCAGATTCCAGTTTGTTTTCATCATTTCTTTTTTCGTCACTTTCAGTAGTCTTTCGTATAACATCTTTAAGTGGTTCTAAAAGTGTATCATCCTCAATATTACTATTTGCTTGCGCAATAATACCAATCGCGTTACCATTTTCAGTTTCAACTATAACCCGCTCCCCAACCTTATAAACCTTACCACGTGGCGCAAAAGAATAAATTCTGCCCGCTACTGTAAATCTAACACCAACTATTTCTTGCATTTAACTTTTACCTCCACAATTTTAAACAACAGCGAGTCCATAATAGTAACTGGCGACACACCATAGAAAATTTTTCTAAGTGCGTTGTTTATTTCATCTATTATAGTTGATAGCCCAGATATTGTAAAGCCTTTACTAATTTCTATCAACTCTTTTTTTGATGACTTGCAAAGCATAAGTTCTTCTTCGCCTGCGCTTATAACAATAAGGTCACGCACAATAATCTCTGCAAGACTGACAAACTCCTGAATTTCGTTCTTATCTGTAAATAAACTGGCAAATTTCAAAATATCACTGCTGCTATTCATATTTGAAAAGACATTAAAAACGGTGTCATATAAAGTTTTAAATTTAACGTCTGCCAATGTTTTCATGCTTTGGCAAGGTAACCCTTGACTACTTGCAACAGCCATTTCAATAATTTTTTCATCACTAGAATATTTTTTCAAATAAGGCATTAGTTGTGATAGACTAAACGCATCCAAAGCAACGCGCGAAGCACGTGATTTAATTGTTGAAATAACCTTATTTTCATTGTTAGTAGTAAGTAATATAATTACACTAGCAGGCGGTTCTTCAATAGATTTTAAAAGTTTGTTTTGAATAATTTGCGAATATTCACCTACATCTTCAAAAATGTATATTTTATAATTACCTTCATAAGGCATAATGGAAATACTGCTTATAAATTCAGACACAACCAACGGATTAATATCAGAACTTTTAAATTTCATTACATCGGCATGAACGCCCGCATCATTCTTACAACAAGACGAACAAACCGAACAAATATCATCACTTTGACACATTATGAGTTTGGCAATGGCGCGCGCAAACTCAGCAAGATATTCCGTATCACTAGACACAAACAAATAAGCATGAGAAAGTTTATCTACATTTTTTTCATGTTTAATTTTAGCATATGCCTTTGATTGTCTAACTAATTTTTCTATTTCTTGCAATTTATTACTCCTTTCATTTCAAGTATGCGTAATATTTCATTAAAAGCATTTTCAATATTATCGGAATTATCAATTTTAAAAACACGTTTTCTGTCTTTTCGAGCAATAGAGTCATAGCCTGCATAAGCAAGGCGTTGAAGATTGATGCCATCAAGTTCAAAACGTGCCATTTTACTTATATCACAAGAATTTCTAGCAAGCCCGTCTTCTGGCTTAATTGATATTAAAAAAGTAATATCAGCGCTATGTCCCATTGTAGCAAGTTTGTTTATTTTTTTAATCATTTTAAGTGAAACACCTCTACCAAAGCCTTGATACGCAATAGATGAATCCACAAATCTATCATAAATTACAATTTTTCCAGCATTAAGTGCGGGAATTGTAACTTGTTCCATCGTATTTCTACGAGAAGACGAAAACAAAAAGAATTCAGTAAACCCGCTCATACTATTCTCAGTATCCATAAGCAAAGTGCGAATTTTTTCCGAAAGAGTAGACCCACCAGATTCACGAGTAAAAACAAAATCACTAAACCGTTCTGTTTTTTCAAGATATTCCTTTAACATTTTGATAAGAGAACCCTTGCCAGAACCATCAACGCCTTCAAAACTTATAATTTTGACTTTATTTTGTTTCATAATATACTCCCTCTACTACTTTACCAAAAAGCACAACAATATGTCAAACTAATAAACAAAAAACCACTGCATAATGTGCAGTGGCTTTTTGAAATATTTATTTAATTTCAAGAATTTTCATTGAAACAATTCCGCCAGGTGCCATATAAGACACTATCTCGCCTTTCTTTTTGCCAATAAGTGCCTTTCCAATAGGTGAATTGTTGCTAACCATGTTTTTATCAGGGTTACATTCAATAGCGCCAACAATGGTATAAACCACCTCTTCATTAAACTCCAAATCAAAGAGTTTAACCTTTGCACCAACAGTGACAACGTTTGACTTAACGCCAGTATCAACAATTTTTGCAAGTTTTAAAGTGTCTTCAATAAGTTTAATTTCAGCCTCAATTCTACCCTGTTCATCACGAGCCGAATCATATTCTGCATTTTCACTTAAATCACCATAACTACGTGCAATTTTGACTTTCTCAATAACCTGAGGGCGTAGTACGGCCTTCAATTCTTCAAGTCTTGCTTCTTTCTCTTTTTTGCCTTCTGCTGTTAAAAATACTTCTGCCATAACTTCTCCTTCTCTTGAATAAAAGATATACTTATTATATTATTAAAGTTCACTTTTTATGTCTGCATTTCAAGATAGTTGCATTATATTAAGTTTCAAGCATATTGTCAAGAATAATTATATGTTTTTATGAACCTTTATATAAAAGATTGACCAAGCAAATATGAATATGCTAAACTGATTTTATAAATAGGAGAAACTATGCTTAAAATATGGGCTAAAGTCATGACTGATGATAAAATTGTAAAAGATATTGTATATACAAACTTAAAAAACTATAATCGTAATGATTTTTTTCTTGATATGACCGATATTTGTTAC
>JAVWAR010000048.1:0-6086 GCA_036649955.1 Clostridia bacterium
TGGTAGGAATGAATGGGGCGACGCGTAAAGAAAACAAGCCAATGTGCTTGTTTTTAGCCAAAGCCGGGGAGCGACTTGTCGCGGTCTGGCTCGACAGAGCGAACCATCGACCACTTCTCTGCGCTAAGTGGTTTTCGCTATTTATTGTTTGGCATAAGTCATGTATGTTATGTGACGTTTGCTTTTTTAACTGCTTAGTTTCACACGGGTGCACCCTGATGCAAAGTTTCACTTTGCGTGTCGCTACGCGACATAAGGTGGGAGAAATAAAAAAAGTTGCACACTACGTACAACTTTATTTTCGTGGTAGGAATGAATGGACTCGAACCATCGACCCCCACCTTATCAGGGTGGTGCTCTAACCAACTGAGCTACATTCCTATATTAAACTAGTATGTTTTATTGTCTTTGCATCTGACAAACGCGCGCTATTTTAATAAATTATTTACTACTATTATCTATTTATATATTAATATGGTGGAGGTAAGCGGATTCGAACCGCTGACCCTCTGCTTGCAAGGCAGATGCTCTACCAACTGAGCCATACCCCCATACAATTACAACAGCCCTTATATAATATCATTTGATAAAAGCATTGTCAATGTTTTTTTTGGTAAAAATTATAAAAATCCAATTCAATTTATTTAGTAAACAATCACAAGTATAGTTGTTGCAAAAACAATATTGAAATGTTATAATAAATAATATGAAATACAGAGTAAACAAGAATATTGTGTTAGATACTAAATGTGAAAGTTATGTTACTGCGCTTTCATTTTATGAAGACAAAGATACATTATTATTGATAAATGGAAACACTGAGCCTTATACATTTGAGAGGCTTATGATGATGTATGAAAATCAAAGGGCATGCCAAGAGTTGTATTTTATTTATTATAATGGAAAGATGATTGGTGATGTTGGTTTTTCTAACAAAGATATTCCCATTGTTATATTGCCAGAATTTAGAGGTAAAGGAATTGCAACTGCAATAATTGAATTTTTAATAAAAAAAGCGCAAAAGTATGGGTATAAAAGACTTGAAGTTGAAGATATTTACAATTATAATATTGCTAGTAAAAGATTGTTTGAATCATTTGGGTTTAAACCATTTAAAAAGACTGATAAAGGATATTCTTATTTTTTAGAAATTTAATTTACTAAGTAAAAGGGGATATATGAGCAAATACAATAGTTTGTCTAATCAAGTTCCAATAGAAAAAGGCAATGTTGCACTTGAAAGACGGGAAGACAAGTGTATTCATTGTGGGATATGTAAAAAAGTTTGTACAGAAAAACTTTCGGTTTGCGGATTTTATAATTTAGATAAAAATGGTGACCATCCTATTTGTTTACATTGTGGTCAATGTATAAACTCTTGTCCAACAGGTGCGCTTAGCGAAGACTTAGAGTATCCATTTGTTAAAGAAGCAATAGATAATAAAGATAAAATAGTCATTTTTTCTATCTCTCCATCAGTTAGAACAAGTCTTGGTGAAGAGTTTAATATGGCGGATGGTACAGACGTAGAAGGAAAGGCCATTACTCTTTTACGAAAACTTGGTGGTGACTATATATTAGATACAAATTTTAGTGCCGACCTTACTGTTATGGAAGAAGCAAGTGAACTTATAGAACGCATAACAAACAAGTCTAAGCCATTGCCACAGATGACAAGTTGTTGTCCTGCATGGGTTAAATTTGTTGAAATTTTTTACCCTGAAATGATACCTAATTTATCATCAGTAAGAAGCCCTATTGGAATGCAAGGTGCTACAATTAAGACTTATTTTGCAGAAAAAATGCACATTAATCCTGTGAACATTGTAAACGTATGTGTTACACCATGTACTGCTAAAAAATTTGAAATTCGCAGAGAAGAAATGAACAAGTCTTCAATAGTTAATAATATGCCAATGCGCGATATGGATTACTGTATTACTGTGCGAGAACTTGCTAAAATTGCCAAAGAAAAAGGTATTGATTTTACGAAATTAGAAGATGGTAAATTTGATAAGTTTATGGGTGAAAGTAGTGGTGCGGGTGATGTGTTTGGTGCGACTGGTGGGGTTATGGAAGCATCACTTAGAACTGCATATAAATTAATTACTAAAAAGAATCCGCCGAAGAAGTTATTAAATTTAAAAGAGTTGCGTGGTAATAGAAATATTAAAGAAGCGACTATAAATATTGGTGAAATTGAATTGCGAGTTTGTGTAGTTTATGGAACTGCATGTGCACGAAGTGTTATAGAAGATATTAAAAGTAATAAAAGGGAATATGATTTTATTGAAGTTATGGCTTGTCCTTCCGGTTGTATAGGCGGTGGTGGCCAGCCTAAAAAAATGGCAATGAACGAAGAGTTGCTAAGTCAGAGAGCGAATGTATTGTATGACAAAGACAAAAATAAAAAAATAAGATTTTGTCATGAGAATCCTGAAATAATTGCCTTATATAAAGATTTCTATAAAGAACCATTAAGTAATCTTGCTAAGTTATTGTTGCATACAAATTATACTGATAGAAGTGATGAACTAAAATAGAAAAACAAGTAAAATAATATTTACTTGTTTTTTTATTTTTTATAAAATAAATAATTAAATATATACAATTTATTATATTTATAGTCATCAAATTAACAAATATAGTTGAACTAAACTGAGGGTTGTGATAAAATAAGTTTACTTAGGAGTAACTCATGGTAAATTATAATTTTAGCGAAATTGAAAATAAATGGAAAAAACGTTGGGAAGATGAAAAAATATTTGCTACTGATGTTTGGGACTTTTCTAAACCCAAATATTATGTATTAGATATGTTTCCATATCCTTCTGGAAAAGGGTTACATGTTGGACATGTAGAAGGTTACACGGCGACCGATATTGTTGCACGTTTCAAGAAAATGCAAGGTTTTAATGTTTTGCACCCTATGGGATATGATTCATTTGGTTTACCGGCTGAGCAATTTGCAATAGATACTGGCAATCATCCTGATGGATTTACCAAACAAAATATTGATACATATACAAGGCAACTTAAAATGCTTGGTTTTTCTTATGACTGGGATAGAGTCATTTCTACCTGTGATTCTTCTTTTTATAAATGGACTCAGTGGATTTTCAAACAACTATATTTAGATGGACAAGTCAAGTTTGGCGATATGCCTGTTAATTGGTGTGAAGCACTTGGCACCGTTCTTGCAAATGATGAAATTATTGATGGTGTTAGCGAAAGGGGCGGGCATCCTGTAACTCGTAAAAACTTATCACAATTAGTTATAGATACACCAGCATATGCTGAAAAATTGCTTAGAGGACTAGATGAACTTGATTGGCCAGTTTCAACAAAGGAAATGCAACGCAACTGGATTGGAAAAAGTGAAGGTGTTGAGGTTTCTTTTAAACTTAATACTGGTGATAGTTTTAAAATTTTTACAACCTGTATTGAAACCATTTATGGTATTACATTTATGGTGCTTGCTCCTGAAAGCGAAATTGTAACAAAGTTAAAAGATAAGATTTTAAACTGGAAAGAAGTTGAAAGTTATAAAACAGAAACTCTTAAAAAGAGCGACCTTGAAAGAGGCGATATGAATAAGGGTAAAACTGGTTGCATACTTAAAGGTATTACGGCAATCAACCCAGTTAATGGTAAAGAAGTGCCTGTGTTTGTTGCTGATTTTGTTATTGCATCATACGGAACAGGTGCTGTTATGGCAGTTCCTGCTCATGATCAGCGTGACTTTGAGTTTGCATTAAAGCATAAAATTCCTATGATTCAAGTAATTGATGGCAAAGATACCAAGGAATCTGCATTTGAAAAAGGTGATTATTTAGGAAAAAACTGTGTTCTTGAAAATTCGGAAGAGTTTAATGGCTTGATTGTTGAAGATGCAAAAGAAAAAATAACTAGTAAACTTGAAAAAATGGGTGTTGCTGAGCGCAAAATTAATTATAGATTGCGTGAATGGATTTTTGCACGTCAAAGATATTGGGGAGAACCTATTCCTCTTGTATACATGGATAATGGAGAGGTTAAGGTTTTAGATGACAAAGATTTGCCACTAGTTCTTCCTGAAATAAATGAATTCAAAGCAAAGAATGGCAAAGCACCACTTGATAATGCTGTTGATTGGGTAAATGTTGAAATTGATGGACAAAAGGGCAAGCGTGAAACATCAACAATGCCCGGTTCTGCTGGTTCAAGTTGGTATTATCTAAGATATATTGACCCTAAAAACGACAAGGAAATTGCAGACCCAAAACTTCTTAATCATTGGATGCCTGTTGATTTATACGTTGGAGGTCCAGAACATGCAGTTGGACATTTAATTTATTCAAGATACTTTAATAATTACTTATTTGATAAGGGAATAGTTCCAGTAAGTGAGCCATTTAAAAAACTTGTTCATCCGGGAATGATTCTTGGTGGAAATAATGAGAAAATGAGTAAAAGCCGTGGCAATGTTATTAATCCAGATGATATAGTTAGAGATTATGGTACGGACACTCTTAGACTTTATGAAATGTTTTTAGGACCTTTAAAAGAAGCAAAACCATGGAAAACTGAGAATATTGATGGTTCGAAGCGCTTTATTGAGCGAGTTTGGAGGCTTTATACCGAAGAAAATAAAATTTCAGATACTGAAAATACAAATTTGGATAAAGTTTATAACCAAACCGTTAAAAAAGTTACAGAAGATTTTGAAACATTATGTTTCAATACGGCTATTAGTCAAATGATGATTTTTGTAAATGCTGTGTATAAGGAGGATTCGTTTCCTCGTAAATATGCGGAAGGATTTATTAAATTATTAGACCCAATTTCTCCGTTTGTTTGTGAAGAAATATGGGAAACTGCCTTAGGGCATAAAGAGAGCATTGCACTTTCTTCATGGCCTACTTACGACAACAAAGTTCTTGAAGATAGTATTGTTGAAATACCTGTTCAAATTTGTGGTAAAGTAAAGACTAAAATTATGATTGAAATGACGGACAATGAAAAGGATGTTATATCAAAAATAAATAAAGAATACCCTGATTTATTCAAAGGTCAATCTATTAAAAAAGTTATTTTTGTAAAAGGTAGAATTATTAATTTTATTATTTAAAAAAAGCCTTCACTTAAATGTGAAGGCTTTTTAATAATAAAAATTTTATATAATAATTTATTCAATAATTAATTTTTATTTAGAATTTATCATACTATCTTTAATTATATCACGGACAACTTCTGCTGACAACATAAGTCCGGCGACTGATGGAACAAATGAAATACTTGATGGAGAAGTTTTATTGTTTTCACTCAATACTTGTTTTGGCTTAATTGGCAGTTCTGTTGAAAATAAAACCTTTAAATTATAATTGCTGTCCAATTCTTTACGTATTGATTTTGCAAGTGGGCAGGTATGGGTTTTTTTAATATCAGTTATAACAAATTTGCTGGGGTCTAATTTATTCCCTGTACCCATTGAAGAAATTATATCAATGTTGTTATTTTTACAAGTTTGTATTATAAGAAGTTTAGATTTTACAGTGTCAATCGCATCAATAACGTAATCAAATGTATTAAAAGGTATAGCGTTAATAGTAGATTCATCAACAAATACTTTATAAGTATGAATAATTATATTTGGATTTATATCAAGAACTCTATTTTTACAAACATCAACTTTGTCTTTTCCAATGGTGGAATATAGCGCATATAATTGTCTATTGATATTGCTTTCACAAATTATATCATTATCAATTATTGAAAGTTCTCCAATTCCTGAACGCGCAAGTGCTTCAACACTATAACTTCCAACGCCTCCAATACCAAAAACTGCCACATGTGAATGTTGCAGTTTATTAAAAGATTCCTCGCCTATTAAATTAATTGTTCGAGTATTCATTAGTCCTCATTAGCAAAACTTTCATTATTGACTATGTTTCGCTGTATACGGGTTTCTTTACGAGATTCAAATTGTGGGTCAAGTCCCAAAAATTTAAAATATTCAGAAGCACTTTTATTCCCACTATATGTTGCAAGTATATGTTTAGATATTACTTTATGAAAATCACTTGGAATTTTACCATCTGGGTATG
>JAVWAR010000049.1:0-5905 GCA_036649955.1 Clostridia bacterium
TTGGTGCTGGGAAAACCGTTTTTGCAAAAGGCGTGATTTCTGCATTTTCAAAAGCGATGGTCGTTAGTCCGACATTTACTCTTGTCAATCAGTACAAGGGCAAAAAAAATGTTAATCATTTTGATTTATATAGAATAGAAAATGCCGATGAGTTGGAAAATATTGGTGCATCAGAACTTTTGTTTGGTGATAGCATTTCGCTTGTTGAGTGGCCAAGTAGAAAACAAGATTGGCCACAAACCGTTAAAAAAGTTAATATAATTAAAAGCGGTGAAAATGAACGAACCATAATTTTTGAATAGGAGAAAAAATGAATACATTATTTTTTGATGTAGCCTTAGATAAGTTGAGAGTTTGTCTGATTAGTGATAAAAAAACCATTAATTATGTTGGAGAAAGTGCAAATGGTAAAATTGCCGAAGCATTACTTCCTAAAATTGAGGAAATTTTAAGTAAGGAAGGAGTTGATATTTCTGACATAGATAATGTTGTTGTTGGCGTTGGGCCAGGTTCATTTACTGGTGTAAGAATAGCAGTAAGTACGGCGAAGGGTCTTTTTGCAACAGGAAAGGTAAATGTTTATAATGTGACATCGTTTGAAATGCTGTCATATAGTGAAGTAGAAATGCAAAATTTAGTAATAATAACTAAGGCATTTTCGTCATTGTACTACGCGTCTATTTTTGGTAATTCATGTTGTGAAACAATTAGTGAAATAAAGAAAAAAATAAATGGTAAAGATTGTATTGTTTTATGTGAAGAAAGTCTTAAAAATGAACTATATGATTTTAATACTAAAATAGTCAACATTGATGCGGAAAAAATTATAAAAAATGTATTACAATTCAAAAAACCTATTGCAATTCATGAACTTGAACCATTGTATTTGCGCGCAAGCCAAGCAGAAATAGAGTTACAAAAGAAGAAAGGTGGTGTTTTATGACAATAGCAGAATTAAAAGAGAATGAAATTGGAAATGTTAGCAATATTTATTTACAAGCATTTGGAACACGTGAAACTGAAATGTTTGTCGGACTTCTTTCGTCTACGACATCAAAGTGTTTTGTAGTAAAAAATGGCGTAATGCCAATAGGTTTGTTTATAACTAAAATAGTTGAAAGGAATGTTGAAATTATAACCATTGCTATTGATTCTAATTATAGAGGTCAAGGTCTGTCATCAAAGTGTATTGAATTTGTAGTGCAGAAAGCGAAAAATTCAGGATATGAAAATGTATTTTTTGAAATGGACAAAAATAATATAACAGCAATAGAAAAATATTCAAATCTTGGATTTGAAATAATGAATGAAAAAAATACAATTAAAGGAAGTCAATTAGTAGTAATGTACAAAAGTTTAAAATAACTTTTAGGAGGTGCATTATTACGTATATTGAAAAAGGCAAAGGACCTACAATTTTATTTTTGCATGGTTTTGGCGGTTCTAAAAATAGTTTTTTATCGAGTTTTGAACATTTAAGCATGTTTTTTCACTGTATTAGTCTTGATTTTGCAGGTTTTGGAGATAACCCTGAACCTCAAACTGCTTATAGTGTAACTGATTATGCAGTTGATGTTGTCAATTTTTTAAAAAATAAAGGGATAGATAATATTATAGTAATTGCACATTCATTTGGTTGTAGAATTGCTTTAAAGTTGAATTATCTTTGTCCAAATCTTATTTCGAAAATGATAATTACTGGTGGCGCAGGAATAAAACCAAGACATGGAATATCATATTATTATAAAGTATTAAAGTTTAAATTCGCAAAAAAAATGGTTGCTTGTAATATTTTAAAAAAAGAAAAACTATTAAAATTTGGATCATCAGATTATAAATCTTTAAGTCCAATAATGAAACAAACATTTATTAATGTTGTTGTAGAAGATTTATCTTGTTATGCTAAACTTGTTAAATGTAAGACGTTGTTGTTTTGGGGTGAGTATGATTGTGAAACGCCACTTTATATGGCAAAAAGGTTGAATAAATATATTAAAAGAAGTAAACTTATAATTGTAAAAGATAAGGGACACTTTGCGTATCTTGAAGAAGACATACTTTTTAAAGAAAGCATAGTTGATTTTTTAAATGAAAGGGAGTAAACCATGAACTTGAATATCTTAAATTCTGTAATAGGTGCACCAATGGATATGCCGGCACCTTTGGGCTTTGATAATTGGTTGACGTTTTGGATGGTGCTTATTGTTTCGCTCGTTAATGCAATCATGCTTTCGCTTGCGGGCTATAAAATATTGCAAATAATTCAATTATCTGGCTATAAAATTAAAGGTTTTTTCATTTGGCTGAAAGATACAAAATTTGCTTATATTGGAAGACTTGTAATCCTTTCATTTTTAAGTTCTGCTGCATTACTCATTACAAATGTTCTGCTTGAAGACTTTTTTGTTTATAAAATTATGACATATTTAGGGTTAATATTTTACTTTTTATTTTTGACTATATTTGTTATAAATATGTATCAGTCGGGTGCAAAAGTTCCTTTAAAATACACACATCGTATGAATAGGCTTATTGCTATTACTGGTGTTGTTATTTTTGTTATTTCATTTATCTCTACTTGCATTAGTGCAATTTATACATCTTATTTTAGATTTGGAGCATTGGGTCTTACACCAGTATTCCTGCCATTATTTATAATTATTGCCTTTTATATAACTCTTCCTTTTGAAAATTTTAATAATAAAAAATATATAAACAAAGCAAAAAAGAAACTTGAATTGCATGAAGATTTAATTGTTATTGGAATAACCGGTAGTTATGGAAAGACATCAGTGAAAAACATTTTAAATACAATGTTGTCGGCAAAATATTCAGTATGCGCAACGCCATATAGTTTTAATACTCCTCTTGGACTTGCAAAGACTGTGTTAGATACACTAAAAAAACAAGATAAAATTCTTATAGCAGAAATGGGTGCTAGGAATAAAGGCGATATATCTTATTTGTGTGATATTGTGAAACCGCAGATTGCAGTGATTACTGGTATTGGAAATCAACACTTATCAACCTTTGGTTCGCTTGAAAACCTGATGCTAACTAAGGAGGAATTAATAAAAGCGCTACCTGAGAAGGGTAAAGCATTTATAAACACAGATAGTAATGGTGCTAAATTAATTTATGATAGGACAAATGTTGAAAAGTATTCTATTAATTCTATTGAAAACGGGTTTGCTGTTGCAAAAGATATTAAATGCGATAGTAATGGCAGTAAATTTACACTAGAAATAAATTCAGAAAAAATTGATTGCGAAACTAAATTAATTGGTAAGCATAATATATCAAATATTTTATTGTGTGCAGGTGTTGCTTATTCAATGGGGCTTACTCTTTCACAAATAAGTGTTGCAATCACCATGCTTCAAGCAACGGCACATAGGCTTGCAATTATTCCATCATCAAATTCACTTGTAGTAATAGATGATGCATATAATGGCAGTGTTGAAGGTGCAAAGGCCGCTATTGATGTGCTTGCATTATTTAAGGGCAAAAAAATTGTCATTACGCCAGGGCTTGTTGAACTGGGTGAAGAAGAGTTTAATTCAAACTTTGAGTTTGGAATTTATATGAGTAAAATTGCCGATTTTGTTATCATTGATGGAATAAGCGCTTATGAGGCGATATCAAATGGTCTTGCTTTTGGGGGCTTTGATGAAAGTAAAATTTTTCGTGCCAGTTCAGTTAAGCAAGCGGTAGATTTACTTGAAACGATTGCCGAACCAAATGATGTAATTTTATTTGAAAATGATTTGCCTGATAATTATGCGTAATAATAATTCACAAATGAAATAAAAATTTTAGGGGGTTTTGTTTGTGAAGAAAAATGTAGTTATTATTTTTGGTGGAAAAACAACGGAACATGACATTTCTATTATTACTGCCGAACAAATTATGAAGGGTTACACAAAGGAAGAATTTAATATTCTTCCTATTTTTATAACCAAAAGTAATGAATGGTTGTTGTCTAAAAAAATTGGGAATTCAAAATTCTATAAAACAGCCGAAAAACACATGAATGACTTTACAAAAGTGTTTTTAGTTTGTGGCAGTTCATGTTTATACAAAAAAACATTTAAAGGGCTTTCAAAGTATTTAGAAATACATGCTATAATTAATGCATGTCATGGTGGTGATGGTGAAAATGGTAATTTAACAGCACTTGTTAAAATGTGCAATATTCCATGCAGTTCAGGTAGCACTTGTGCAATGAGCATGTTTATGGACAAAGCAATTACAAAAATTTTTGCAAAAGGTTTAAAAATACCCGTACTTAGTTATAGTGTTTTTAATATTTTAGATTATCAAAAAAATAAAATAGCAATACTTGAAAAATTAAGTGCACTTAAAACGCCTCTTATAGTAAAACCTGCAAGACAAGGTAGTAGTATAGGAATTGAACTTGCAAAAAACGAAGTTGAACTTGAAAATGCAATTAATGTTGCGTTTCAGTACGATACTAAAATTATAGTAGAAAAAGGGCTTACAAATTTCAGAGAATTTAATGTTGCGGTGTTTGGTCATGCTGATGGTGATGATGAAAACATTATTGTATCTGAAATAGATGAGCCAACAAGAAGTGACGAAATACTTACGTTTAGTGATAAATATATGCACAATGGTAAATTGAAAGGCAAAGGCATGAGTGGAATTGCTCGTAAAACGCCAACTGATATACCAGCAAATGTGCTTGAAGAAATAAAAACTGCTAGTTTAAAATTATTTAAAATGTCTGGATTAAAAGGTGTTGTAAGAATGGATTATTTATATGATAATGATTCAAAAAAATGGTATTTTAATGAAACAAACACTATTCCCGGTTCACTTGGATATTATTTTTATGGTGAAAAACGCATAACAAGAACCGCACTTTTAGAAAAGTTGGTGTTTGATGCTGAATTTGATTTCGCACTTGAAAATTCTTTATCATGTGATTATATTACAGATGTTATAAAGTAAATAATAAAAAAAGACGCACTTTCGTCTTTTTTTACTAACTATATAAAATGTCCATTTTCTTTATTTCTGACGCAAGTTTTGCTTTTAATTGATTAGGAGCAGTCACTACAATATTGCTTCCAAAAGAAAGCAATTTATTTTGTAAACCAACATTTATTGCGCTTATAAATGAAACACAACTATTTTTATCATTATATTTTTTTATTGTGGAATTGTCACCAAGCCAATCTGTAATCTCTGGCAGAATTTCATTTGATACTATGAGTTCTATGCTTTCCAGATTTTGCTTAGTGTTTTCTGACCAAGGCTTGTTTTTATAATCTATTTCACGCTTAATAAATTTTTCTCCAAGAGTTACTATACTTGATATTCTTGAAAGTCTAAATAGTCTAAACTCGTTTTTTAATAAGCAGAATGCATATAAATAAAAAACACCATCTTTAAATATTATTAAATAGGGCTCAATTTTTCTGGTGGTATTTTTTTTGTTTAGCCCAGTATATTCTATTTGAGTTATTTGTCTAAGTTTTATGTTTGTTTTAAGTGTATTTATTTTTTGCTGAAATGAACTTTTATAATACCATGGTAGTGTATCAAAAACAATACATTCACTTCTCATTAATTCCAGTTCTTTTGAACCTGTTGCAAATGTTATTTTTTCAACTAAACTCGAATTGTTAAACTCTTCAAGTGAGGTGCTATTTAACGATGAAATTATAGTAGACAATTCCTCTTTTGAAAAATATAATTTATCAAGTGTGAAATTGCCGCCAATCTCGATGCCTCCGTCTCTTCCGTTTGTTGATATTATTGGCACGGCAGAAAGCGTTAATGCATCAATATATCTATAGATTGTCTTGATTGAAACTTCATACTTGCTTGCAAGATCTTTCGCTTTCGTTTTACCATTTTGAAGAAGTGTTATTATTAT
>JAVWAR010000050.1:0-5732 GCA_036649955.1 Clostridia bacterium
CAATAAGACGAGAAGTAAGGATGCCTTTATCAGTAGATCGCCCTTCTCTCTTTTTAAATCCGCCAGGTATTTTGCCTACAGAATACATTTTTTCTTCAAAGTCTACTGACAATGGGAAAAAGTCCATTCCTTCTTTTGGTGCTTTTGACATGGCAACGTTTACCATAACACGAGTTTCACCAGAAGAAACAATACAAGAACCATTTGCAAGTTCTGCATATTTTCCAAGTTCAACATTAATGGTCTTGCCACCAATTTCTATTTCATAATTTTTACAATTCATAATATTCTCCTATAAATTATTTTAAAAAGAGGCAGAAAAATATATTTTGTATATTTTCCGCCCCCTTTACTTTTTACTTTCTAATTCCAAGTTTAACGATAAGTTCACGGTAGCCATTAAGGTTAGTATTTTTGTAGTAATCAAGAAGTTTTCTTCTTTTACCAACAAGTTGTAGAAGACCGCGTTGAGTATGTTTGTCTAGTGGGTTTGCTTTAAGATGCTCATTTAAGTGATTAATTCTTTCTGTAACAAGTGCAATTTGAACTTCTGGCGAACCAGTGTCCCCTTCTTTACGAGCATAGCAAGAAATAATTTCAGTTTTCTTTACTTTATCCATTTTTCTATCTCCTCTATTTTATTCGCCAAAAACTAAGCGAAACGCCGAGATAACTCGATTAGGCTGAGCCATTTGGTACATGAATAATATAACACATATAATAAGTAATGTAAACTACTTTTAGAAAATATTAATTATTTTCAAGAAAAAAGTCACTTTTTTTCTTTTGGTTTTCATTAAACCTTTCATAATATAGAGATATATCTTTTGGTTCTGCAAATCTTTCAATCTTGCCGTTTTCAAAATTTACTTTTTTAGAAATACTTCCAGCACCGCAAGACAATATACTTGCGCACTCTTCCATTGTATAAATATTAAACAAACACGAAGAATTTTGTTTGCAATATCCAGTATTTTCTTCGTTATTCATCATGTTTTTTTGCTTATATAAATAGTAAGGAATATAACCTGCTCTTACAAGTTTTCTGCGCGCTATGTCTATCATTGATGTTGAATGATTACTATAACTATTGTTGGTTTCTTCAAGTTTACTTCCCTTTTTTAAAGATAAGGTGTGAACTGTGATATTGTCGGGAGAAAGTGAAATGCAAGTTTTTAAAGTGTTTTTGAAAATCTGCAAATCTTCACTAGGAAGACCTGCAATAAGGTCCATATTTATTAAAAAAGGGTATTTTCTTGCAAGTTTGTATGCATTAATTGTCTGCTGACTGGTGTGCCATCTGCCAATAATTTTAAGCGTTTTATCACAAAACGTTTGAGGGTTTATGCAAATTCGCGTAACTTTATTATTTGCAAGGGCTGTAAGTTTATCTTCGTCAATGGTGTCTGGTCTACCTGCTTCAACAGTTATTTCTTTTGGTGACAAATCTTGTATTAATTTGAGCATATCTGTTAGTTGTGTCGCGTTTAATGTTGTTGGTGTACCACCTCCAACATATACACAAGTAACATTAAAATTGCCTTTTTTTATAATTTCAAGAGATGAAATAATATCCTTAAACAGATATTTTAAATAATCTGATATTTCTGTTTTTTTAGTACCAATTTCTTGTGCAAGAAAACTGCAATAACTACACCTACTTGGACAAAATGGAATATTAATATATAAACCAATATTTTTATTGTTGTTGTTTAATTCACCTTGATTTTTGATAATATTAAATAGTAATTTTATTTTTTTATTTGATATTAAATACTCGTTTTTTAAAATTTGTTTTATCTCTTTATTTGTTTTACCCTTTGCTAAAAGTTTACGGATAAGCAAACTTGGATGTATCCCTGTAATTGCACCCCAATCTTGTTTAACAAGTAAAAACTTACTGAGTGCTAAGTACAGACTGCGTTTAATAAAGTTTTTATGCTCTATTCTATTGTCATCTTTTATATCACTGAAATGAAATGTAAAATGGTAAATTTTATGCTTTTTGCTTGTTTTTATATCAATTTCACTATAAAAACTGCCGTTTTTGCAGATATTATTTTGTGAAACAAAACATGAAGACGCATTATTTGTAAATAAATTACAAGTATCTGCCCCTTCATTTTTTAAATATTCTATTGTTTCATTTGTTTTATATTCCATTAATTTCTATTTCTTATAACTTCAAAAACGCCTTCAATTTGTGATAATTTATTTATTATTTCACGCGCCTGAGTTTGGCTCTTAATTTTAATTGATATTTCTACGATTGTAAGTCCATCACTATTCATTTTTGCATTAAGACCTGTTAATGTTATTGATTGCAATGATAAAGATGATGTGATTTTATTCACTAAGTTAGTTGCATTATTTCCTGTGATTTTAAGAGATATTTCATAGTTGGTATTTAAACTTTCAGTTGCCCATGAAACATCAACTTTTCTTTCAATATCAATATTTTTAATGTTAGGACAATCTACTCTATGAATTGATATACCTTTGCCAACAGAATAACCGACAATCTCGTCACCCGGTATTGGTGAACAACATTTTGAAAGTTTAACTAATATATCACTATCACCATATACGAGTACGCCTGACGATGATAATATTGATTTATCTTTTGATTTTTTAAGCGTTTCATCTTTTCGTAATTGCCTTTCTATTAATTTTTTGTCTGCAATTAATCTACCTATAATTTGATTTGTAGTAAGTCCGGCAGAACCTATTACTGAATACATTTCTTCAAGTGTGTTAAAGTTATATGTTTTTTGTAATGGCTTAAATGTATCATTGTTTAAAAGTGATGATAATGAATAACCTTTATTTTTTGCCTCTTGTTCCAGCATGGTTTTACCAATTTTTATATTATCATCTTTCATTTCAATCTTAAAATATGCTCGAATTTTATTCCTTGCACAAGTTGTTTTTACAAAGTTTAGCCAATCACGACTAGGTCCTTTTGGTGATGCTGATGTTAAAATTTCTACTATATCACCAGTTTCAAGTTTTTTATTTAAAGGAACAATTTTATCATTTACTTTTGCACCTATACAATTATTTCCAAGCCCTGAGTGAATTGCATATGCAAAGTCAATGGGTGTTGATTCTTCTTTAAGTTCAATAATTTTTCTAAGTGGTGTGAAAACCCAAATTGAACCAGTGCTTAATTCTGAGCGAAGTGCATTGACAAAGTTTTCGCTATCTTTATATTCTTTACTTTGCTCAACCATTTGCTTAATAGAGTCAAGTTTATTGTCTAGTTGTTGAGCCTTAGAGCCACCATCTTTATATCTCCAATGCGCGGCAATACCATACTCACAAATTTTATGCATTTCGTGAGTTCTAATTTGCAATTCAAAAGGTTGACCACTTTCAGTTAATAAAGTTGTGTGCAACGACCTATATCCATTTACTTTTGGGCTAGCAATATAGTCCTTTATTCTACCTGGAACTGGTTTCCATTTATTATGTACAGCACCTAATATTTCATAACATTCAGGAATTGTATCAACAATTACTCTATGACCAATTATATCATAAATTTTTTCTGTACCTTTGTTTTGAAGTTTTTTATAAATACTTGAAAAATGCTTAAATCTTCCATAAACTTCGCCTTCAATGCCCATTTCTTTTAACATTTTTTTAAGTTGTTTTGTTATGGTTTCTACAAGCAATTTTCGTTTATCATATTTTTTTGATAAATCATCTTCTAGTGCCTTATATTCATCTGGTTGAAGATAATAAAAGCACAAATCTTCCATTTCGCCACGGATGGTACACATACCTAGTCTTTCTGCTAGTGGAACAAAGATATCTTTTGTTTCTTGTGCTATTCTAATCTGTTTTGAATATGGTAAAAATGATAGTGTACGCATGTTGTGCAATCTATCACACAACTTAATTATAACAACTCGAATATCTTTACTCATTGTTAAAAACATTTTTCTTAGTGTTTCTATTTGTTGTTCATGTACGTTTTGTACTTTAAACATTGCTATTTTTGTAACACCTTTTACAAGGTCTTCAACTTCTTTTCCAAACTTATCTTTTATGTCTTTATAAGTGGTTTTTGTATCTTCTACTGTATCGTGTAATAACCCAGCACAGATTGTTGCTTCATCCATGTTAAGTTCCATAAGCAGTTCTGCAACTGCAACACAATGGTTAATATATGGTTCATTACTTGCTCTAATTTGTTCTGAATGTCTTTCCATAGCAAAAGAATATGCCTCTAATATTTTATCGGCATTTTTATATTGTTTTTTTACTTTTGTTATAAATTTATCAATCATTTTTTAGTCCTTTATATTTAAGAGTACACATTTATAAAATAAAGAATCGGTTAGAGATTTTTTTATTTCTGTTTTATTTTCTTTAATATTGAATCCAGTAGTTGTATCTATTATTATAAATTTTAAATCGGCAAACGTCAACATACAAAACATGGCTTGGCATGCAGAAATTGTAGGATCTTGCTGTATAATTTTTTTGACAGCATCATAAATAGAAAAACAGGTATTTAACAAAGTTATATTTGACTTTATAATCTTATATACTTTTGCAAATAAACTTCTATCATCAGTTAAAATATCCTTAGTAATTATGCTTTTTTGTTTTGCAAAAACTTGAACATTTCCCTTTAAAAAGTTATAACCATTTTCAAAGTAGAAACCATTAAATAAATATATTTTATTATACCCTATTAAGTCTGATAATTCAAGTTCTATTTTACTTGAAATTGTTGATGAAAGATTATTTGAAGGAAAATATTTTATAGGTATTTCGTCATAATGAAGGTCATTAATATTTGGATTTAATGCAATAGATTGATATTTATTAAACTTAAAATCTGCAAAATCAGCAAGTTTGACGTTAATATTTGCAGTATAATGCATAGAATTATATAAAAACCATAAACTTTGACTTAAATAATCTTCTGAAATAATTGTATCATTATTGCATAGTTCAATTACAGAAACTATACTTTGTGGTTTTAAAAACTTGTAAGAATTGATATCTAAGTTATATATGAGTTTAAGTTCTTTTCCTGAACTAAGAAGTGGTAAATAATCATTACAATAAAAACCAATAAATTCAGTGTTGTTTTTTGACGTAAAAGTGTAGTGCGGATAAGATTTAATTTGCTTTACACTTTGCACGAATATGTTTGTTGTAAATTCTACCTTATTGTTTTTATGACCAAATGGTTCAAGTGCTTGAACCATTAGTGCCATTGATAAATTTATTTCACTTTCATCAAGGTTTATAATATCTAAATTTGTTCTATCATTATAGCAGATATCTTTTGTTGCAAATAATAATTTCTCTTCTAACTCTTTTAAGTTTTCTTTTTTAATACTTAAACCACATGCTTGTGCATGCCCGCCTAACGACACAAACATATTACGATATTTATTTATTAATGTAAATATATTAAGCGGTTCTATGCTACGACCTGAACCTTTTAAAATGCCATCCTCACTACTTTCAGTAAGAATTATTGTTGGTTTGTTATATTTTGATGCTATGTTACTTGCTATAATTCCAAGAACACCCTCATTAATATTTTTTTCATATACTATTAAAATGTTTTTTTCTTCAATGTTTGTATTTGATATTTTTCTTGTAATATTTTCAATGGCTGAATTTTTACATTCAAGTCTATTAATATTGTCGTTTTCAAGATTTTCAAGCATTAAAATTTGCTCGCTTTCATCTGTGCTTATAAG
>JAVWAR010000051.1:0-5597 GCA_036649955.1 Clostridia bacterium
TCTTGCGTCAAGTGGCCATCAGTTGCTGTTGCGTAAGACGCGTCCCCTGCAACACCTTGATTTGCATCACCCGACATGAATATTTTAAGTTGACTTACGGTTGAAATTGCCTTAGATTCAGCAGGAACTACGTCACCATTATCTTGAACTGAATATGCTGAAACATTATGGGCAATTATATTTCCATTGTCTTTATTGAATAAAAATGAAACCGAAGAAAACGCCAATGCAATAGACAACACAAATAGCATAATGTATCTTGATAAAGCATTCGCTCTCTCTTTTGTTTTAAAATTATTTATTTCTTTTTTCAAAAATTTTTCCATAATTACCCCAATATATTATAGGCTCAATTTTATATTTATTTTATTATACTTAGTTTATCACAAAGTAATGTTTTCTTGCAAATAAAAGAGTCTACTTTCTAATAATTTAATAAAAAAAGAAGAATATGATAATTCTTCTTCTTTTATATTTATTTTTTCTTTTTCTTAGCGACAACAATAATGGTAATAATTATACCAAGTAATATAACTGAACCACCAGCAATCGCAAGGATTACTCCAAGATTAACGTTTGCTTTTGGTGCTGTTTCCACTACCTGCGACAAGACCACCATATCTCCAAGTTCTGTTGTATCAAAAACAATATAATCTCCATCACGAACAGCGTCAATTACTACAAACTTTGTTGCATCTGACGTATTTGATGCCCCGCTCGCAGTTGCTTGCGTTGCAATTAAAATTTTATAAGTATCCAATACTGGAATATCTCCCATTATAAGTAACTTAATAGTAACTTTACCATCAATACTAAGTTGTTCGCCATTTGATTTTACAATTTTGTAATTCATAACAGCAGAACTTTTATAAGATTTTAATAATTCATCTGTTTCTATATATGAACCTATAATTTGTTTTCTTATTTCATCAACAACAAGTTCGTCTATAATTTCAGCATTAGGATAAAATCCGTTTTCTGAATCAATTTTTATTGTTGGCTTACCACTTTCTGTATCAACTTTTCCAATTTCTTTGTTTCTTATTTGTAATGTTGCAGTTTTTGTTAGAATGTTATCATTATAGTTTATTAAATCTTTTGCGATAAATTCCGCAGTAATTACATAAATACCAACAAAGGTTGCGCCAGTAAATTCTTCAAGCCCGTTTTTATATGAAACAACAACATTGTCAGGAAGAACACTTGATATAGTTATAGTTTGTAATGTTGAATCATAAATAACATTTTTATCAACAAATACAACATTAGAAATATCAATATTTGCTTTATCAATAATTACCGATAATTCAACTGGCCTATTTGTCATCTTTAATCCGTCAAAGTAATCATAGTTTGCCGAATAAGCAGTCCCACTTGCACCAGTTGCCGTTAATTTAATTTGAGGGTTAATCCACGCGAAATCACTCGGAATAACTATATCTGAAAGTTTTAATGTTTCAGTATAAATTGTCTTCATGCTTTGCGTATTTAGTGAAGTTGGAATTTCTCTATGTTTTGCATATATGCTTGTATTTGCTGTAACCAACTCTGTATCAAAATTAAAGTAAGTTTCTTTATCTTCTTTTGTCCATGCTTTAAAATAATATCCATCTATATTTGCAGACGTATATTCTGGTATATCTATAATTTTATCATTATATAAATATTGTTTTGCAAGAACTTCAATTTTTTCATACTGATTGGTTAAATAATTGTATTTATAATAATCAACATTGTATTTTCTAACAGTTTCGGCAAATTGTGCCGTAGTTTCAAAACTCTCTTGCACAAGAGTGAGAGGTTTATCCCATCCACTGAATGTGAATATTGTTGTATTGTTTGATGGCTTTTCTGGTGAAACGCGTGTAGAAACCGTTTGTCCATACTCAATATTATTAAGAGTTTGTAAAATTGTGCCATCATAATTTTTAAACACAATCGTTATATATCTCATACCAATGGCAAGATTAACGTTCACATTGTTAAAGTTCAAACTTTCAGGTATAAATGTTGCAGTTATCGTGTAATTCCCATTGCCTTTCCATTCAGGTGAAAGAGCATAGGTTATATCCTTAATGACAACAGGCGTCATACCAAACATTGCAGTATAACCTGCGTTGTTCCAAACACTTGAAAGTGGTTGACCTTTAAATAAATCTTTTTTATAATCAAGCCCAGAAATTGTAAAGTCTGCCTTTATAACCTTAACGTCAGTAGTAATTTCTCCTGCATTATAATTGTCACTTTCTCCTGCCATAATTCTAATTGTATAAGATTTAACATCTTTCATTCCACCAGCAGGCATTCCATAAGAAATAATACCGCCACCAAGCGCTTCTGCACCAGAAATTATAATAATATTTTCGCCAGTATATACGTATTCTTTTATCAGTGCTGAAATGTTAATAATTGCATCTGATTTTGAAACAGCCATAGATAAATCAACAGTAACATTTGGATAATTGATATTATCTTTTCTTGTATGAACTGCCGAATATTTTCCTACCTTAACAGAAGGAATTGTATCTCCATTTGCCCAAGCCCAATTTTCAGGAAGAACTATGCTAGATAATTTTAAATCTTTACTATATTTAATTCCAGCACATACAGGCACATCAGAGAAAACAGCATAAAGCACTAGATTTTCAGTAACCGCTGTTTTGAAATCATATAAACTTGCTCCTTTATTCCAGTTTTCAAATATTTTATTACCATTTGTTGGCAACGCTGGAATTGTAAGGATTGTGTTTTTTAGAATCCAAGACTTACTAATATTATTAATGTCCCCATCTGCAAGTTTCAACTCAACGGTTGCATACTTTGTTGTGTCATAAGATGTAAACACTGCATAAAAGTTTTTATCACTTGTTATATTGGTTAATATTGCAGATTTTTTATTTTCACCAAAAATCTGAGAGCCTTCTTGTTTAGGCGTAAATTCATAATAACCATCGTTATCATATTCGTAAATATATTTTCCCGTAACATCAGTCATAACCGGAACATCTGTTGGCAATGTTACACTACTATTATATTCGCAATAGACTTTACCATAAGATGGGTTTGCAAACAATTCTATTTTAGCAATATTTTCATTTGAATGAGTAGCCGAAAAATATTCAACAAGTATCCATCTATATCCGACATTATTTATTGACTGAGTAATTGTATTTAAATTTGTATTGTTAGGTGTAAACGTAACACAAATTTCTTTTAATACTTCAACACCTTTTGTTGGCAACGCAGGTTTACCATCTTTCCAACTTACATCAAGTTTTCCAAGTGTATCAACTGCATTAAACTTTGCAATACATGTAAATAATTCATTTATGGCATTTTCTTGTCCAACATAAATTTGGTTAGGTGTATTAAGAGTAAACTCTATATCACCCTTACTTATTGTTACAACAACATCTTTTGTTGCAGATTTAAAGTTTTCAGTTTCTGCCAAATTAATTGTAATAGTATACGCAGTTGAGTAGTTTGTAAAAGAATTATTTACAAATTCAAGAATAGCACCATCAGTGTTATTATGTGAGAACAATGTTGTTTTAAGACTTTGCGCGCTACCATTATAGACAAATTGTTTATCCGCAGATAATGAAGAATCTATAATAATTCCGTTTGCTTTTTCAACGTTTATTGTTGCCTGTAAATCCCCACTTGTACCATAGTTGATTGTATCTTCTCTCTCAAATTTAACTAAATAATTGTTTTTATTTACTTTTAATTTTTCAGTTGGATTGTTAAAAGTAAAACCTTTTGCTAAACTTGAAGAAACATCAGCAAGTGTATTCGTACTCGTATATACAACATTTATTGTTGGCAAATCAACATATACTGCATTTAAAACAATATCAGTTGTAATTTTATAGGTTTCATCAAAACTTGTAAATAGTGTCCCTTCTTTATACCATGCACTAAATATTGAACCCACCTTTGTTGGTTCGGTAGGAACATTTGCAACAACAAGACCCTGACTTAAACCAAACCACTCACCGTAATAAAAACTTTTTACAAGTGGTGAACTAGTTCCGTCATTAAACGTAACAGTATACAATTTATGTGTTGATGTAAATGTTGCAGTTATAGTTGTATCTGCTTCAACATTTTGATATTTTCCGTTCCATCCAGAGAATATATATGTGTGTGCTGAATCGGCATTTTTAGTTGGGTCAGTTGGTAGTATCGCGCTACCATGCCAAGGTAATTCCTGTCTGCTGTTTGCAGAAGAAATAGAATCAAAACCTGTAAATGTAATAATAATTTTTCTAGCAGTTATTGTATCCGTTTTAGTAACGCTTTTATAATTGCTTGCAAGCCCCTCACCACGTTCACTTGGTGTAAACACAATCGTTACATTTGCAACTCCATTTTCAATAGGTGCTTGTGTTTCCCAATTAATTGTTGGCTTAGAACCCGCAATTCCCGGAATTAATGACGCTGGCGTGTAGGCTGTAATCCATGATTGATCAAGTACTTGACCAACGAAAATTGTTTTATTGATAGTATAATCAAGAGTCACATCTGCTTGCAAAACATCAACTTCTACACTGGCTGTTGCCTCTAAATAGTTTGTTGTTTTTGCAGATGAAATTGTTACTGTATATTTTGAACCATTGACAATACTTGAATTTATAAACTTATTGTTTGAATAAACAAGTTGAGCACCGGCATCAGTGTTGTTAAACGTTGCACCACTTGTTACAGCCTGCTCTACCCCAGTATATGAATATTGTAAATTTACATTATCCGTATTAATTATTGTTGCAATTTGACTTACAACTAAACCAATCTCCATATCGGCAGAATTGTAATTCATTGTATCTGTTGGTAGTAGTGTAGCAGTATATGTTGTTTTGTCACAAGACGGAATAATCGTTCCATCCTTCCACGAAACTAAACCATTTGCATTTACATTTGGAATAGTTATTGAAGACAATTTTGTAAGTGGAGAATAATTTATTCCAGCAAGAGTTGGTATAACAAAAGTAGGTGTTGCTTTTGATATTTCTATTGTTTTTGTTTCAATATTAAATGAATAATTTCCAACTTTACCAGTAGCAGTATCCGCAACAGACGGCGTAAAAGTATAACTACCTGCATTGATAAACTTAGTTGCATCGGTACCACCTGCACCAAGGTTTGCACCAGTTTTTAAAAAGGTTACATTAAGACTTTCATTTGGTATAAGCCCTGAAAAAGTAACTGAAACCACTACTTCATTGCCCGTATATGTAATTGGAGTAATTGGGAAATTATAGTTAATTGTAATAGGCTTTGCCGTTATAGCAAAGTTAACATCTTTATTATTATTGTCTACTAAATACAATTTATGAGTTGCAGTATCAACATATAAAAAGTCTTTACCACTTTTTGCAGATATTGTAAACTTGTAATTTCCAACGTCCTTTTTAACGTTGCCTATTGTACTATCTACAAATTCAAAATTTGCATTTGTACTGCTAGTTAATATATCTTTGCCATCTATAATTATACTTGTTGGAGCCACAGGAACTGCTCCATCATATTCTTTTGTTAATGGGTTTAATGTATATGTTCCATACGTTCCATAAGTGATTGTTAGTGTGTATTTT
>JAVWAR010000052.1:0-5531 GCA_036649955.1 Clostridia bacterium
AATTTTAAGTGCTCCGTTCTTATTAACTGAATTGCTAAGTAAAAGATTTTTTAAAATGCCATATTCAATATTGATTATAGCATTTTTAATTACTTATTTTATAACAATAATATTTTCTGAAAAGAAGGATTTATTATCAACTATTCATGTTTTTTTATGGATGATAGTGTATATGATTTTATTCTATACTAGCGGGGTAGAATGTAAGACTTATAAAGATATTCTGAGAGTTGCAAAAACGTATTTTTTTGTTATAAGTCTAGTAACATTTATTATATCTCTAATAACTGCACCAGTTTTACTTGTTATTACACCGATGTGCTGAGCAAATTTAGGTAAACTTTTCTTATTACGTTCATCAAATAATCCCTCTCTTTCAAGTTTTGCCTTCAATTCAAGATATTTTTGATATAGTTCACCTTGTCCTTGCAATTCCGTCTTCTGTACAATAAAACTCAGTTTACCAAGTTTAATATGAAAATTGAGTTTACCAGTAATTAAAAGTTTATCACCATTTTTTATGTTAGATGAATATGAAAACATAACGCATGAAATTGACGCACCCTCTTCTTTTAAATCAAAATATGCTGACGTACCAGAAACTTTAAAGTTACTTACTTCTCCAAAAACAGAAACGCCGATAAGCATTTCTTCGGCGTCAAATATGTTTTTAATATAATTATTTAATTGTAATACTGATAACGTAAAATTTTTCATCATAATTTTATAAAACCTGATAATATTCCGTTTATAAATGTTGCACTTTTATCAGTAGAATAAATTTTGGCAAGATTCACAGCCTCATTCACACTAACTTTGTTTGGTATATCTTTTATATACAAAATCTCATATAAAGCGACTAACATAATTGCAAGGTCAACTTTATATATTCTACCTATTGCAAAACCCTTAGAAACTTCGGCTATTTTTTCTTTTAACAATAAATAGTTATCAATAATTCCTTGATAACTGGTAGTAATATACTGAGTTTCAGTTTTTTCTTCATCATGGCTACATATTTCTTCAAGCGTAATGTCATTGCGTTCACCATTCATACAAAACTCATATACTAACTTAATTAATTCTTCTCGTGCTTCCTTTCGGGTCATTATAAACTCCTGTTTTTGTTTTTATTGATTTTCTCGTTCATTATCTAACACTTTATCATGCCAAAGGACTATATTAACCCTATTTTTATCAATATCATCCTGATTGTCATCTTGTAAAGACTCACCCTCAGGTTCGTTTGCTTTCTCTAAATTTTGACCTTCCGTTTTAGTTTCTGATTTTTGTTTTTCAGTCTTTCCAAAACTATTAAGTGGCGAATCACCTGAATGAGTATTTACCGCTTCTATTGGTTTTACTCTTTTTAATTGTTTTATTTTAGATGTTTTAAATACCGGGTTCTCTTTCTTCTTCGCCTTTGCTGCGCTAACAGGAGGCATAATACCTTTTTCTTTATATGCTTGTTTTAAAAGCCTTTCATTTTCATAATATTCTTTTTCTTGTGGAGTCATTTTTCTTGTAAGTAATTTAACAATTTCGGGATTTTTAAGTTTGGCAATCTTAGATGCATAATGTTTAATTGCAAATACATTTGGTATTTCTTTTATATTTTTATTAAATTTAGGATTAAAACCTAAAAGTTCGTATATAGTTGATATTCTATTTCCATCTTCATCAAATTCAGGTAAAAAACCTAAAAGTTCATATATATCAATAAGCCTACCATTTTTATCATATTGCGGTGGAATACCAAGTGCACCATATGCCCCTAAAATTATCAAATCCGCGTCTTTTTGTTCTTGTAGTAACTTGTTTGACAATTTATTCATGTTACGTTCTTGAATAATGTCCCAAATCAAAACAATACCATCGGCAACTAAACATATACAGTTAATTGTAAAAAATGCCCAGAACAAAAAACTTGTTATTGTAATACAAATGCTTGTTATAATCATTGCTAGTAATGATACAAACAAAACTGCCATACTACCAACTGACAATTTTCTCATTTGAAAACTCATTTTCCCCTCCATTAGAAACGACCTTTCTTTCGAAAGGTGTTTAAAAATTATATTACCAAAGGATTTTCATCATTGTTTTCAAAAACAACACCAAGAGCATGCACATTAATTTCATCAACCTTAAACTCAGTCATAGATTCAACGCTACTCTTAATATTTTCTTGTACTCTATAAGCAACGTCATTAACGCTATATCCAAATAATACATTGATATAAACGTCAACAACAACTCTGTTCTCCTCAGCATAAGTTATTTTCAAACCATAATGGTAATTATTTGAAAACCAAAGTTTGAAACGTGAAAAACCACTGGGAGAAAGAGATGCCACACCATTAATTTCTTTTGTCGCAAGACTAATGATAGAATTAAGTACACTCCTTCGGTAAGAAACCGTACCATCTTCACTCATTAACACTTTCTTTTTGTTTTGTGCCATAATTCACCTCTTACTTCACTTAGTAAAAGTATATCACACACTAAGGTTTTAAATCAAGTATTTTATTGAATTGGAATTATTTTTACACTAGTTGCCTTGCATCCAGTTTCAGTTGTAATAACATTTAAAATTTTAGCCGTTTCGCTAGCAGTAAGGTTGTCTTTGCCTTTTACAATCGCAGTTATAGAGTTGGTTGCAACAGTTACAACAACATCTTCAAAGCCTTTTGCCTTAATAAAGCCTTCTAAAATGAGTTCTTTTTCCATATTGGCAACTATTTCCAATTTCTTTTGAGTAGCAGTAGATTTATATTCGCTAGAACTGCCAGTAGATAAGATGATTTCATTTAAGACGTCAAGTTCAAGATTACGAGTAGTAGTACGATCCTGTTTAAACGTAGTAAAATAATTACCAGTAGTTATTGTTGTTGAATTTGAATTAATAGTATCAACGTTTTTATTGAGAATAACGTTTAAAATTCCAGTTGCAACAAGTAGTAAAGCCATACTTGTTAATATAATAATTTTTTTCTTTTTTGTAAGCATTCCTTTGCCCTCCTTAAAAAACCAAATTTTCATTTTGCTTTCCCCTCTAATACTTCTATATGATTTGCATCCATGTCGAAAACTGTACTTAAAGCATTTATAATGCCTAGTTTTATCCTCATATTACTAGCACCATTAGCAACGACTAAAATTCCAAGTATTTTCGGTACTTTTTCAACAAGTACAATCTCTTCTGTAATTGAACCATTTTTATTCAGTACGGGTCTTTTCGAAATTGTTTTTGAAGTATTATTTCCAGTACCAGTAACCTTTTCATCAGTTTCTTCTGCAATGGTCAGAATCACTCCACTTTCAGCAACAACAAAAACCTCAACATTACTAACACCGCTCATTGATGATAATACATTAACTATTCTATTTTCAGTATATCTCGTAAACTCTTCAAGTGACGCTAAGTTTTTTATAGAATCAGTAGTCACCTTGTTTGGTAAAACTTTAACTTGTTTTTTCTTTATATTTGTAAACGCAAAACTAAGTACAATAATTACAAGAAGAACAGCAATAATAATAAGTTCGGGTTTTTTAAACTTTTTAATAAAATCAAAATTAAATAATTTTTTTTTAACTTTACTATCGTCATCATTATTCAATTATCATCACCTCCTCTAAACTTATATCAAAGACATCAGAACATCTTTTTTTAATATCGCTTATTACATTATTACGCGAAATATTTTCATGTAGAACTGCCGATGAAAAATCTATATAAATATTTTTAATATTGCATTCATTTAATGTTTCTAAATAACTTATTTTAATTGTAATATTTTGAACTTTATTTGAATATTCAGCAATAATTGACTTAATTTTAACATTATCTTCTTCAATTTTGCGTTTTTTTAAGAAATCATAATTAATGGTATCTTCATGTAATGTATAATCAAGGGCAGAAGAAAAATCCTGATTTTTAATATTTATAAGTGGAGTAACTATAACTAAAAATACAAACATTGATATTACAGACTTGCATATTGTTGATACTCTTCCCTCAGGTATAATAATCATAGCAAGTGTTGAAATAACAACTGCACCACATAATGATAAAACATATTGCATTAAAAAATTCATATTACATCACCAACCCATTTGCAGAAAAAATTATAATCATAATAGATAAAAAATACATAAGCGCAACACCAATAAGTGTACTGATAAGCAAGGTTATACATTTTTCAGCATCACATAAAAATCCAATATATTTCCCATCAGCAACAGGCTCTAAAATACCTGCTATAAGTTTTAATAAAAGTTTTAAACAAACAAGAGTAACAAGCGGAATTAAAAGCGTAATAATTAATAAAACAATTCCGCCAAAACCAGTTGCATTTTTAATTAACATACTACCAGCCTTTACTACTTCAAAACCTTCTGATATATAACCACCAAGCACAGGCACATAGTTCTTTATCGAATATTTTGCAAGTCTTATGCTCATACCATCACTACCACCAGCAGTAAATCCCTTGATAGAAAGAAAAGTCATAAAAATAGTAAATATTGTGCCTATAATCCATTTGTATGAAGAACTTAAAAAATCTCTCAATTTTGTAAGTTTAATATTGTCTGATAACCTGCCAACACACGCAAAAACTAAAAGAGAAATTACCACGGGATAAAGTAAATAACTAAATATATTTGAAATTACCGAAGAAATTAAATAGACTATCGGCTGATAAACCGTAGCACTTACAACCCCACCCATTGAGGCTAATAAAGTAAGCATTATAGGAAATATAGCATTCATTTGTTTTTGCATTTTGGTTATTGAGGAGGCCGTAATTTCAATAGCATTTTTAAGTGCAACAACAACAAGAATAATTACTACACTTATAACAATAAAATGAACAACGTTTTGAGTAGAAGAAGAAGAAACTTCTGGCTTAATATTCCCAATAAGCGAACCCAACAAAATCACAACTAATATAATAAAAATTAATGGAATATATTTAATAACTGCATTTTTAAGGTTAACAATCAAAAATTCAACTACATTACTAGCAGAAATAGAATAATTATTGGAAATTACAGCAGAAACAAACTCTTTAAAATTCATCCCATCAAACAATTTACTACTATCTTCATCAAGAAGATTGTTAATGTCATCAAAATTTATTTCATCAATTTGACCACTTACATTTTCACTAAGTTCACTTTCAATATTTTCACTTGCGTAAACATGTGTTTGAGTTGTTGGAGCAAAAAACAACACTGAAAACATTATGACAAAAATTATTAATAATCTTTTTTTCATACAATGCTCACGATTGTTTCAACTAGTGTTTTTATAACAGGCAATCCAATAGTAATTATTGCAACCTTACCAGCAAACACCATTTTGTTGGAAATGGTTTTATTACCAAAATCTTCACAAATTCCAGCAGAAAATTCAGTTAAATAACCAATTCCTACTACTTTAAGAACAGGAGAAACAATATTAATATTAACCCCCGTGTTTGCCATTATATCATTAAAAAATGAAAATAAATTTGATAGAGGAGTTT
>JAVWAR010000053.1:0-5474 GCA_036649955.1 Clostridia bacterium
GCTTTTTTAAGCAAACTTTTAACATTTTCACGAGATAATGGTTTAAATTCATAAATTTTACAACGTGAAACGATTGCGCGAGTCATTGAAGTATAAGGGTTTTCAGTAGTCGAACCTATGAAAATTATATAACCCTTTTCAATGGCTTCAAGTACCGAATCAGATTGAGCCTTATTCCACCTATGGCATTCATCTAGTAGTAAATATGTTTTTTTACCATAATATTTTAAGTTGTCTTTTGCTTTTGAAATAATCTCCTTAGCATCACTAACTCCACTAGAAACGGCGTTTAATTTTACAAAATCAGCACCAGAATTTAATGCAATGATTGAAGCAAGTGTTGTTTTTCCAGTCCCAGGCGGTCCATAAAATATGGTACTACCTAAAAGCCCCTGCCTAACAAGATTAAAAAGCGAAGAAGAAGAACTGACGATATGTTCCTGCCCCATAAATTCTTCAAGAGTTCTAGGACGCATACGTTCAGAAAGTGGTGCTAAGTTTTTAAAAGTGCTTCTAAGTTCCATTTCCGCTTTTCTCCTCATACTATTATATCAAACGGCAAAGTAAAGACAAAGCAAAAAAACACTAAATTTAAAAAAGGTTTAGTATTTAAAAAAAATATAAATGACATTTAAAAATATAAAAGCAGACTAATTAAAGACTTTTTGTTATAAAGACCTTACAATTAAGCCATGATGCTATTATTTGCTAACTAGATCTTACAATTAAATCATTTTTAATTATACTGCAAAGCCATTTAACAATGCGTTTCAATCTTAGACTTGTAGAGTCAAGTTCTTTTTTCAGATTGTAAATCTTTTCATAATCTTCTTGTGTTGCGTGCAAAATATTTCTAAGGCGCGCATGCGAAATTGTAAAAAGCCCATATACATAGGGCGCTGAAAGATTAATAGTACTTATTTTTTCTCGTTTATTCGACCTTGCTCTAATAATTTCACTTTCAATATTTCTAAGCGAAATAAGTTCAAAAACAAGAAGAGATGAAAGTTTCATGACCATTAATTGTGGCATTAAATTTATTTCTTTACGCATAAGTTTTAAATCTTTTTTAAGTAAAATAAATTCACGGCTAAGCCTAGCGTCATCATTTGATGATAAAGTATATGCTAAACTTTCTGCAACATATTCAATAATTGGTTTGTTTTTTACTGCCCTATATGTGGTATTATTTTTAATAATAAGTCTAGTTTCTGCTTCTTTTAAACCTTTATTTATGATATCTTTTTTAAGTAAGTACTGGCTCTCTGGATAAAGCCACATTTCTCTACGGCTATTGTCAATACGTTTTAAAAATATAGATATAATTTGCGTGTTAGGTTTCGCCTGATTTTTAATAGATTTTAAGAAATTGTTTGATAATTTAACGTTTTTGGTGCTTTTTTTAACATTTTTGCTATCATTTTGCATATTTTCAATATATGACAAAAGTCAGTTGGTATCAACTGCCGTGGTCATTTCTTCAAGTTTTTTACATTTATCAATAATTGTAAATAAGACAATAAACAAACAAATTATTGACATTATAATTAAGATTGTTATCACAATAATATTATTGACACATTATTAAATATCAAACACATAAAGTATCGGTTTTAATGTATCAAAAAATTTATAACGAACTTCTATGCTAAAAGTTTTCGTTTTATAATTTCACTTTTAAGTTTTGTAAGAGCATTGGTTTCAATTCTTGAAATATATGAACGTGATATTCCATAAATTGTTGCAACCTCCATCTGTGTAAGAGGAACATTATTTTCAAGACCAAATCTTAATTTTATTATACCTGCATCACGTTCTGATAATTTTTCATTTATAATTACTATAAGGTCATCGCCAATCATTTTTGTTAGAACCTCATTTTCAAAATTGGTTGTTTTATTTTCAAGACAATCACTCAGTAACAATGGGTTTCCATCCTTATCTTGACCAATTTTATCATCAAGAAACACATCACCCTGCCTTTTCTTTTCACTTCTAAGCAACATTAAAATTTCATTTTCAATACATCTTGACGCATATGTCGAAAATTCGTTACCATTGTCGAGTTTGTAGGTATTAACTGCTTTTAATAAACCCAAACTACCAACAGATAACAGGTCTGACTCACACCTAACACCTTTATATTTTTTTGCAATATGTGCTACAAGTCTTAGATTATGCTTAATTATTATTTCCCTATACTCATTTTCACCATTTTGAAGCAATACAAAATATTCTCGTTCTACTTTTACTTCTAGTGGCTTTTCAAATGTTCTGGTGCTTCCCAGTCTTCCCGCAAACAAAAATATTTTAGATAAAAATTGAAAAATTACATTTAAAATCATATTTCGTACCTCTAATTTAAAGTACGCTATAATTATCCAATTTATTACCATTTGTTTATATTTCTGCGGTTTTAAACTTTGTTTTGTGATGACACATTCGTTTTTGATAGTACTCTTATATTTCTTCGGTTTTAAACTTTGTTTTTGATGATATCTTTGTTTTTGATGATATCTTTGTTTTTGATGATATCTTTGTTTTTGGTAATACCTTTGTTTTGGTAATACCTTTTGGTTTTAATTATTTATTACACAAAAAAAGAACGCATTTTTTGCATATTTCATATCACAAGTATTATTTCACGCATTTTATAATACATAAATTAACACTTTTAGCCGCGATAGAAATTTACAATTTTGCATTCTTTTTTAAGTTGGTCTATAAGCCGAGTTCTGTCATTTAAGACGGTCATCTATCTCGATGCAATATTGCTATTGCACTCCATTAGCGATTTAGGGAATCTTACGGGCGTTATAACGATTCCACATCTTGCATCAGGTGGAGTTTACATCAAGAATATGTCACCATACTCCTGCGTGAGCCCTTACCTCACGTTTCCATCCTTACCTAAATAAATTTAGGCGGTTTATTTCTGTTGCCCTCTTCCTATGGTTTCCCACGATTGACGTTATCAATCACCTTTGCCCTGTGATGCTCGGACTTTCCTCACACTTGCGTGCGTAACCATCCAACCAACTCTATATATTATATGCTAGATTTGAAAAAATGTCAACTATTTTGAAATTTAACTGCTTTTGCCAAATTTTTGGTGTAAACTGCTTTCAAATTTAACTGCTTTTGCCAAAATTTTGGTGTAAAACTATAAATATTATTTAAAAAGCACGTTTAATAATTTAAAAGGTCTATTTTCTTAAAATATCATCAACAGCAAATTTTTTAGCATCCTTTGTATAAATATATAGTTCTTCTTGAACACGTTTAGCATCTGTAATTTCTTCACCTTTCATGTTTTCCATTTTTTCTATAACAAGTTTACTATTAAAAATACTATTTGGTGATAAAACTTCAAGAGTTTCTCCAACTTTAAAACGGTTACGTTGTTCAACTTTAATTCTACCATTTGGTTCATCAATAGCGCGAACTATTGCAACAAAATCCATTGATTGAAACTGATTTGCTGTTTCATAATTTTGTTTGTTATCACCAACGTCAATCATGAATCCCGTTGTATATTTTCTATGGCTAGTTTTTTCAAGTTCGCTTACAAGTTCTTTTGAAATGGTTTTTTTATGTTCAATTTCAATTTCATCAAGCGCGCGCCTATATGCGTTGGTTATTGTTGCCACATAATATGGCGACTTCATTCTACCTTCAATTTTAAAACTTGTAATTCCCGCATCTTTTAACTCTTTCAAGTGTTCTATCATGCACATGTCTTTTGAATTAAAAATATAACTCCCGCGTGAATCTTCCTGTATATCAAGTTTTTCATTTGGTCTTGTCTTTTCGCACACAGAATAACCACAACTTGAACAATTATCACTTTTTTCAAGAGAATATTCCCATCTACAAGCCTGAGCGCAAGCACCTCTATTACTATCACGACCCGTAAGATATGTCGAAAGCAAGCATCTCCCACTATAAGAAATGCACATTGCGCCATGAACAAAGGTTTCTATTTCCACGTCTTTCGGCAAAAAGTCGTGAATCTCTTTTATTTCAGGTAGTGATAATTCACGCGCTAAAATAATTCTTTTTGCACCCATTTTTGCATATGCAAGCGCAGAATATTTATTGGTTGTATTCGCCTGTGTTGATACATGTATTACAAGTTCGGGCGCTTTTTCATGAACATATGAAATCAGACCTAAGTCAGATATAATTACAGCATCAACGTTCGCCTTTACTAAAAGTTTTAGATACTCATCAATATTATCAAAATCACTATTTTTTGCAAAAATATTTAGTGTTATATAAACTTTAACGTTTCTCTCATGCGCATAACTAACTGCATCGGCAATATTTTCGTCTTCAAAATTTGTTGCAAAAGCACGCAAACCATAATTTTTGCCTGCCATATATACTGCGTTTGCTCCAAAATTTATTGCAACTTTAAGTTTTTCATTGTCACCTGCTGGTGCAAGTAGTTCTACTCTATTCATTATTTATCCTTTTAGAAATGTTAATTTTTTATTTTTTTGTGGCAATTAATAGTCCGTCTTCAATATCTTCAATTATAACGCTTGAAAAGTTTTCATTTTCTTTGCACATTTTTATAAATTCTCTCAGCCTTTTAATTATTGTCTTATATCTTGTCGGAACAATTCCCTCTGAATTTACAAAACCTCTAAACAATACATTATCAGCAAGAAGAGTTCCACCCGTTTCTAATAATTCAATAAGGTCGGGCGCTAGAATTGGATATTGACCTTTTGGACCATCAAGAAAAATAAAATCAAACTTCATTCCACTTTTTCTAAGTTCAGGAACAATTTCGGTGCAATCACCAAGAATTGTAGTAACTCTTCCATCCACTCTTGCTTTTGCAAAATTTATATGCGCTTTTTTTATTGATTCTTCATCTTTTTCAAGAGTGATAAGTTCGGCAGAAGTGCAAGAAGATAAAATAATCGTTCCTGAATAACCAATAGCAGTGCCAATTTCAAGAACTTTTTTAGGCTGTGTTTTTCTTACAATTTTTTCAAGATATTTAGCGCTTTCGGGTCTTAAAATAGGAACATTGTTTTTCTCTGCATCTCGTCTAAGATATGCAAGAACTGAACCTGCCTGTTTAAAATCATCAGCATAAAATCGAATTTCATTGCCAAGCATTGGTGGTTTTTCTGAGTTTTGTGTTTTTTCATCTTCGCAGTCGCAATCATGCTTTTCATGCTTTTCATGCTCGCAGTCTTCGCAGTCGCAGTCGTCATCATCATACAAAACGTCTTCATCTTCGCATGACGACAAATTATCTTCAATATTTATTTCTTCATCCATTTTCAAACTTACAATATGTTTTTTATTCTTTTCTTCTTCGTTATTTTGTTTATTGTTCGTATTGTTCATCATTACCTCTTATACTTCAATTTATATTGTTTCATTTAAAAAGTGCATTATTCATGCACATTCTAAATTTATATTTTATAGATTATTGGAAGAATCATTGGTGT
>JAVWAR010000054.1:0-5347 GCA_036649955.1 Clostridia bacterium
ATTAATGCAAGATTACTCTTTGCAAGCGAAAGTTCATGAATAATAATTCTTGGTGCAGTTTTACCATGTTTTTCAAGTAAAAATAAAATTTGATATTTTATAGTGAAAAGACCAGCACCTTCGCCTTTCCCTTCGGATAAACGTGCTGTTGTAAGTCTTAATTGTATTAAGTTATCTGCAAACTCTTTCTTCATAACAATTCCTTTATTTATAAGCAATTATCATTTTATAACAATCCATATAAAAAGTCAAATATAAGATACCAAAATAAGACTCTTTTTATTAAATTCTACTAAATAATGGTTCTACTTTGTCTAAACTTATATTTGGCTTAACACAAATAAGTTCCCACGTTGGTTTTGAATCAATTTGTAGAAAATTTCTTAATTTTTCTGTCGTTTTAGGCATTATAGGTTCAAGCAAGTTCGTTAGGTTTGCAAGGACAAATGCACATGTAAAAATTGTGTTATTAAATGACGTTTTATCATCTTCTTTAAATTGCGCCCATGGTTTCTGGTCATCAAAAAATCTATTTGTTTCCATAATAAGATCTAATATTTCACTGGTTGCTTTTTTAATTTCAGTCTTTTCTATACAATCTCCAACAATATTATAAATATCTTTGACCCTATTATAAACGTTCTCATCCACTATACCTTCTGGAAGAGTTTCAAGACCTTTAAATTTAAGCGTTCTATTAATTAAATTCGCAAACTTATTAACTACATCACTATTGTGCGTTACTGCATAAGTGTCTAGTGTGAAATTCGCATCTTTTTTCTCTGGACCATTTAATGCAAAATGAAATCTCAATGAGTCTGTATCAAATCTCTTACTCATTTCAAGCGCCTCAAACCCATTACCTTGCGATTTACTAATTTTAACGTCATTCATTGTAAGATATTCTGCTGAAACCATATGAATGTTCGTGTAAAAATTATCTTTAAGCCCCATCAGCATAGCAGGAAGCATTATAGAGTGAAACATTATGTTATCTTTTGCATGACACATATAAACAATTTTTTCTCTGTCTGGTTCAACATTCGTTTTCCAAAACCTCTGCCAATCAAAGCCCTGTTCTTCACCAAGTTCCATTGTATCTGTTATATAGCCAAGAAGGGCTTCATACCACACCCAAACTTTTTTATCTTCATATCCTGCGATTGGAACTTCAACACCCCACGCAAGGTCACGCGAAAAATCTCTATCAATTAATTTATCAAGATATTTTTTTGTTTCATTAACTGAATTGGCTCTCCAAATATCTTTATTATCATCTAGTAATTTTTTAAGTTGCTTTTTAAATGCAGAAAGTCTAAATACAAGGATACTATTCTCTCTAAGTTCTGTTTTATGCCCACAAATTAAACAAGTTGCTCCTTCAAGGTCTTTTTCAACAGGAACATACCCACAATCACAATTATCTGCCTTTGTTTCTTTTCCGCAAACAGGACAAACAATTTTTATTTCAGTATCCGCAACAAACTTATTGCAGGTCGTGCAAAATGTTCTTTTTTCTGTACGCGGAACAATGTATCCATTTTCAAAAAGTTTTATAAAAAATTCTTTACATTTTTCCTTATGAAACTTATCATATGTTATTGAATATTTGTCAAAAGAAAAACTAAATGCCTTTAATGCTTCTCTAAAATTTTGGTCATATCTATCCGCAATATCCTTAGGCGAACAACCCTCGGCCTTTGCGCGAATTTCCATTTTTGTACCATGTGAGTCTGTACCAGAAACCATGACAACATCATCGCCTTTCATTCTATGATACCTAGCAAGAATATCACCAGATAGTGAAGATGCTATATATCCAATATGTAAATTTGAATTTGAATATGGCCAAGATATCCCAACCACAACATTTCTTTTTGACATTATTATTTTTCCCCCTTAACCTTTTCATTAACTAATTTCTTTGAAAAGTTTTGTTCTCTTTTTATTTGTGATTTTTTCCAACGTTTGCCTACCTGTCGTGCCACAAAAACGTCCGAAACCGGCTTGGTTATACATTTTATAAATCTATTAAATACACCAGGAACTGCCACAATTTTACCCTTCTCACAGGCTTTTAGTGCAAACTGCACAATATACTCTGGGCTATGCGAAGACAACTTGCCGGCTATTCCCTGAGAACGAATTGCCTCGTTCATAGCAGGTGTTGTATAAATGCCACTAGGTGTAATCGTGGTTATTGTAACATTTTCATTTTTTAATTCAATGGCTAGCGCCATCATCATTTTAGAAATAAAACTTTTAGTTGCTGCGTAAATAGCCATATTGGGCATAGCATAATTACATGCAAGTGACGACACCGTTATTATTTTAAATGGCAATTCTTTATTTCTAAGTTTTAAACACTTTTGAGTAACATCAACTGTGCCTTCACAATTTATTTTAATAGCCTTTATGATATCTTCATCATTTTGTTTTAAAAATTCACCTTCGGTAATATATCCAGCATTATTAATAAGCATTGAAATATCAATGTTTTTATTTTTTACAAACTCAAACAACTCATTCCTTGAATAGCAATCAGCAAGGTCACATGCTTTGGATAAAACATTTATATGATACTTTTCTACAATATCTTTTGCCTGTTTTTCAAGTCTTTCTTGGTTTGTCGCAGTTAAAAATAAGTTTTCACCTTTTTCCGCAATCTTACACGCAAATGCAGAACCAAGTCCACCAGTGCTACCTGTTAGTAATGTATATCTCATATTTACCTCGCTTATATTATAAAGGCAATACAAAAATATAGCAAGAAATTTAGGAAAGAATAATGTCAAAAAATAAAAACCCACATTTATAGGGTTTTTATTTTTATCTTTTAGTTTTCAAATTTTAAATATCATTAATTTAAATCAATTAAATAGCGTAATCTGACGTTTTTGTTTTATTACCTTGCGTGGCCACCGCCACCGCCGCCACCGCCACCAGCAAAACCGCCACCGCCACTATCAGAAAAACCACCCTCGCTTCTACCTGCATTTTGCATTCTTTCTCTCATTGCAGTATATCCTTTCTCAACACTTGATGAAAGATTTCTACAAATATTATTTAAAATAATAACATCAAACACTGAAACACCTTCAACACTAATAAAGTCGGGATTTGGAATAACAATATCCTTAAACTTATTCATCCATACATCGCTTACTCCAAGAGCATAAGTATAAGGCAATATATCATAAAAATAACTTGGCGTTTCTTTAACAAGCATTTCAAGCATAGGCTTTTCCGCTTTAACAAGATAGTTTTTAAATCCACAAACTTGACCTTTAATTATTTTTCCCTTTTTACTTAACTTTGCCTGAATTGAAACAAACATTAAACTTATATATAAGAGTACTATTGAAAATGCAAACAAATGATAAGAATCAAGGTATGCCACTGGGCTTGAAAAAAATGCAATCATGCTTATAATTCCGCCCAAACAAGCAACAATTAAAACAGTCCACCATTTACGGCTTATCCGACATAAAAAACCAGCAAAAACAACCGCAACTATATAAAACGTAAGAATGACTATGCCTTCACTGCTTAGCATAAAATAACCAGTAAAACTTTTTATTTGACTTGCCATTGCAATCATGAAAACAATTATTGAAATCACGGGTAAAATGTGTAAAGACAATAGTACGGGTGACTTTTTATTTTTACCATAAAGATTAGTTATTGCAGTATCATTTAGAGTTTTGGTTTCAGCACCTGCAACATTATAAAAGTCGTCACTCAGCGCATTAATTTGCACCTTTTCATCTTCAATAAAAAGTGCGTTGAACAAGTGCTGTGCATGTGCTGGAAAATCTTGCGTAATATCTTTTTGTTTTACAAGAGTTATAACTTCTGAATCCACCATAATATTCAACAACTTTTTACTTGCAAAATAGACAATCATCGAACTGATTCCTTTACTTGTTGACTTCTCCTTATATAGTGCCTCAATCATTGCAGAAGTTTCTTTATTCGGAGGCAATACTTCTACGGTAGTAACCAAAGGTTCTGGTTTTTGCTTAATCATATATAAAGCAAACCCAATGATAAGTAATGAAAGTATGACAACAAATGATACAATGGCGCCAGTATTATCAAGTGCAGGAAATGCAAAATAATTTGAATCAAGTTTCGTTTCAATAGTGACTGCCGAAAAAGAACTTAATTGCGCAATATATCCAACAATTTTAGTATCACTATTATCACAAAATCCAGTGGTTTTTGCCACAATTTGGTCTGCACTAACTCTATTTAATTCAGTAGATTGTCCGTATACTCCAAAATAAATACGCGTTGGACTTTCTGCTTTTTTATATTCTTTTGGCATATTAATTTCAAAATTAATATTTTGCCTTTCATGACTCACATATGACCCTAAAATATTGTAATATAAACCTTCAAAACCAACCGTTTTAAAGTCACCCATATAGTAATCATATTTAAACTGATAGGTGCGCTCTTCATTTTCAGTAGTTGGGATAGTAGATTTTAAACCAAATGATAAAAACCCTTCATATCCGCTTTCGTCCTTATATACATTAAATACATCACCCTCTGCATCAAGTCTTTCCCCTGAAACATTTGATATTTTTGCATATATTTTTTTCGTGTCAACTATACCATCTTCTTCTCTAATTATTTCGCTGACATACGGAACATCTCTAAGATATTCAGTATATCCACTACCAAAAACTATTGTCGATTTTTCAGTTACACTAAGTGTGCCATTGTTTTGTACGTTTATAACTATACTAATGTCTTTTTCTTTAATTATTGGTGTTTTGCTTATTTCAGTTGCATAAGTTACAGGAATAAATCCTGCTGAAAAGAAAATGGGGATTGCAAAAGCGACAACCCCTATTAAAAAACATAAAATATTTTTTAAAATTTTTCTATTTTTCATTTTCGCTCCAATTAAAATTCAACTTTAACGGTTTCACGTTCTTCATTACTCGTAATTTCAAACATAGAAACTTTATGAAACTTAAACATAGAAGCAATAATATTTGATGGGAATACCATAATTTTGTTATTATAAACTTTAACGTTTCCATTATAGTATTTTCTTGCATTTGCAATTTCTACTTCAAGACCTCTTAATTGTTCTTGTAAATCAAGAAAGCCTCTATCTGCTTTAAGGTCTGGATACTGCTCGGCAACCATCATAAGTTTTGATAGCACACCAGAAAGCCCTTTTTCTGCATTAATTTTTTCGTTGGCTGTTTTTGCACCCATTGCGACATTTCTTGCAGAAATAACACTTTCAAGAGTTTCCTTTTCATGTTTTGCATAACCTTTAACAGTATTTACTAGGTTCGGAATAAGGTCATATCTCTTTTTCATA
>JAVWAR010000055.1:0-5242 GCA_036649955.1 Clostridia bacterium
GCTGTATTTTAATATTTCATGATATTTTCTATAAATAATATACTCAAAGGATAGCCACATATAAAATAAATTAAACCTTTGAATATACTCAAAGCATAGTCACATAAAAAATAAATTAAACCTTTAAATATACTCAAAGCATAGTCACATAAAAAATAAATTAAACCTTTGAATATACTCAAATCCTAGCCACATAAAAAATAAATTAAACCTTTGAAATGTCGGATATTTTTAGAAGTTGGTTACGGCTTTCCTCATTTTTAATATCAGTTTCTTTATTCCAAGTTAGTTTTAAGCCTTTTAATTGTTTACGAAGTTTTTTAACATGGCTTATCTTAATTTTACGCATTGCAAGTGATTGCGCACCATTTACTGCAACTTTTCTATACATTGCTGTCCACATTATAACTCCATACACGCTATTGACCAAACTTGAAAAATAACTTGTTAGAATTGGTAAAGAACCCAAATCGCCACCAAAAATTATTGTCATCCATAGTATTGTAGATATAAGAGTACTTACTATCAATAAATACCAATGTTCTTTATAACACATTGCACTTAGTATGCTGACTATAATTCCCATAGTAAACGTCAAACTCGAAAGCAATAATTTATTTGTTCCAAGAGCGCCAAGCACAAAATACATGATTATTGTTCCAAAAACAAGAGATATTACTACCAATAACCAGTTTTTCCAGTTCATTTTGCGTATTATGATTTCTTGTCCTTTTGCATACTTATTGTTTTTAGCATTCTTTTTATTCTTTGTCCAAGATATTATTGATGCTATTTTAAGTGGAAGTGATACAATAAGTACCTTAATTATTTCTCCATAAAGCGCACTCGTCATACACAGCCCAACATACACAAGGCATTCTACTGAGTTTAAATACAGCCCTGCAACTTTGCCCTTTGCTGTTAAGTTTGAACTTATCATATACAACACAACATCAAGTGTTGCTAAAACAAAAGACAAATTAAACTTACCCATGGTTAGTAGCAATATATCAGATGCAACAAGCATTGTAATAAATACGGTATACCAAATTATATCAAATTTACTTTTCTTCCTAAGTTCTCTAATAAGTGTAAGTCTTCTGATTCCACTTTCTGTAAGCGCTAAACCCGAAGTTTTTGTAATTCCAGCGGTTGCTGTAACTTTACCTTTAATTAATAAATTTCTTGCCACTACTTTCTATGACCCCTTTTTCCATTTCATTTTATTAAACCTATGTTTAAGTTTAATAACTTTTGAAACATTTACTTCACGTTTATTTAGTATCATGCCTCTATAAACAAGTGATTTTCTATATAGGTTACTCCAAACAATATAGCCATTAACATTATTGATAATACCAACTATACATGAAAGCACCATTGGTAAACTTGCAAGAGTACCACCTTCACCTACTGACATAAATATCCACATTAACAATGTTGCAAGGTTTGATACAAAATAGAAATACCAAAATTCTTTACATCTACTAGTTCTAATACAATCGCCTATAATTCCAGTTGCTATTGATATAGCATTGAAAATTACAAACTTTTGACCAAGCCATGTTCCAAAAACAAGGTAAGACGCAACACAAATTCCCAAAGATGCTAAAATCCACAATATCCACATCTTTAAATTCAGTTTCTTTACAATAACAGACTCGTCACCATCTTGAACAGATTTATTTTTGCTCCAACTGACAAGCGCGACTATTGCAAGCGGAAGATATATTACAACGTTTACAAATACTTCGCCCCAAACCATAGTAAAAATACAAAATACAATATATAGGATATTACTTGCAAGTGAGAGCCACATTCCCAGTGTTTTACCACGCGCGCACAAATTGCCTTCAACAACATAAATCATAAACGATACACTTGATACAACTAGCGCTATATCAAATGGACGTATAAAAATTAAGCACAAAACACCAGCAATTAAAAACACCGCCATTGAAATTTTGTCAAACAAACTTGTTGCTTGAACAATTTTCAACATTTGCGCTCTTCTAACACCAGCAATATATGTGGAGTTTGTCCTTGTAACACCTTTCGTGGGTGTTTTTTTCTCAATAAGCAAATTCGCTCTTCTTGAAATCATTTATTTTGTCTTCCTTTTACTTAAAACAAAAGCCAACTTAAAAATTTATAAGTCTAGTTAGTTTATCAGTATAATAAATGCTCAGTTTATGAAGCGCACGTGTTGCGCACACATAAAATAAGTTTTTATCTTCTTCCAAATATATAGAATCATTACAACGCGATAATAATACGCAATCAAATTCAAGCCCCTTTGAAATGTATGATGGCAATACCATAATTTTGTCTGCAACAAACATATTATCAGTACCAGTTATAAAATGAAATTTATCTGCAATTTTCATTGCTTCAACTGCTTTTTTAAAATTGATGGTTTCTTTTTCAGTCTTTGTAATAATTGCAACGGTATTATAAAGTTTCTTATTATTAATTGCATCACTTATAATTTTAGAACTAGCATAATTATCAGTATCTTTAATAATATCAACCTCATCACCATGCCTATCAATTTGAGTATACTGCGAAGTTCCACCCAATAATTTCTTAGCAAAGTCATTAATTTCAGTGGTAGAACGATAAGTTTTTGAAAGATATTTTTCATCAACTTCGTCACCATTTCGGTCGGCCTTTAAAATATTTAAAATACTATCAAAACTTGTATGTCTTGAATAAGGCATAATTGATTGATTGATATCACCCATTAAAGTGATTTTTGCATTGATGAACATACTTGCAATCAAATAATATTGCATAAGTGTATAATCTTGCGCTTCATCAATGAGTATGTGTTTAATTGTTGCCTGCTTAGTTGCGCCCAAAAGCCTTGTTCTCAAATACATATAAGCCGTAACGTCTTCAAACGGCATATTGTTTTTTAGAAGTTGTGTTTTTGTATAATCAAAAACTTCCGCAAGTTCTATAAGCGACAATCTTTCGTTTTTACTTGTTCCCACTTCGTTATAAATCTTTTCAATCATTCCTATAAATTCATCACGATTAGAATACAATGCAACATATAAATCTTTTGGTTTAATCTTATCCACAACACTTTCAAGTTGCTTTTTAAGAAGATTTTTTTGTTTGACATCCTTTCTAAGTTTGATATCAAGGTGTAAAAGTATTTTTTGAACCATCATACGATTACGTTCTTTATAACTTTTATTCGTAAGTGTTAGTTCGTCTGAATATTTTTGCAAAAATTCTTTATCAATAATCATTTTATTATCAATTATTATATCATTGATACATAGAAGTTCATTTTTATTTTTATGCAAAAAGTCTTCAATAAGTTTGATATATACCGCAGAAAACTTTAATTTTGCTGAATTTTTAATAACACTATTAATTTTCTCATTACTATAAATCTCTTCATAAATCTCATTCATACTGCCTTTAATTTTAAAGTCCGTTATCATTGTACGAATATAATCCATAAATGTGGTTTGACAAACATTGTCTTCACCAATTTCGGGCAATACCGCAGAAATATAATCAGAGAATATGTCGTTTGGCGAAATTATAAGGATATTACTATTTTTAATTGTATCCTTATTATTATATAGTAAGTATGCAATCTTGTGCATTGCAATACTGGTTTTACCAGAACCGGCTGGACCTTGAACTATAAGTATACTTGCATTATTTCTTATTACCTTATTCTGTTCTTTCTGTATTGTACGCACAATGTTTTTCATTTTGCTTGTTGCTTTTGAAGACAACATCTCTTTTAATATCTCATCAATAACCTGCATATCAGTATCAAAAATTTGAGTTATTTTATCACCTTCAATTTTGTATTGACGCTTTAAAGTAATTTTACCATTTATACATGCACCAGATGGCAAAGTGTATGACGCATCGCCAAGTTCGTACTCATAAAACATGCTCGCTATTGGCGCACGCCAGTCATATACATAAAAATGACTATCGTCTTCAAGTGTTGCAATTCCTAAATAAATTGGCAAAACCTCTTCACCATCATCAAAGTCAATTCTTGCAAAATATGCACTTTTTATCATGCGTTCATATGCTTTTATATTAACTTTTGCATTATTTGAACAATATTCACCAATATAGATATCGGCTTTTAGGCTATCGACAACATCAGGGTCATGTTCATCCTCATTCCAAATATACTTTAAAGTATTGAGATTTTTCTCCTGAGTGGTATCATAAAAATCTTTATTCTCTTTTATTTTTTTATCAAGTATATAAAGAACCGTCTTTAAATAATCTTTTTCCTTTTTAAGTTCTATATCCGTCATAAACCTGCCTCCTTGGTGAATTTTTAAACCGTTTTTTAATTGTTACTATATATTACTTACAAACTGCCTATTATTTTTTAGGTTTTATATTTTTTATCTTATTATTTTTTAGGTTTTAAGTTTTTTATCTTATTATTTTTTAGGTTTTATATTTTTTATCTTATCTTCATCGAGTTTAATACTCTTTTCACTGCCGTTGTTAGATGGCACATAATATACTCTATCCTTAAACTCATCAGGTAAATATTGTTGCTTTACATAACCACCCTTATCGTGAGGATATATATATTTTTCGCGTTTTTCATTCATATAATTTGTGTTTTTAAGGTGCGCTGGCACTTGTCCGTTATATGAATTCACTGCATCGGCACGCGCGCTATCCATGGCAGTGATTACACTATTTGACTTAGGCGACATTGCAACATAAATAATTGCATGGGATAAAGGCAATAATCCCTCAGGCTTTCCCATTTTTTCGTAAGCCTGCATAGCAGAAACTGCAATTAAAAGTGCGTTTGATGAAGCCAATCCCACATCTTCACTCGCATGCGCAATAAGTCTTCTGAAAATAATCATCGGGTCAATTCCAGACTCAATCATACGAAAAGCCCAATACAAACTTGCATCAGCATCACTCCCGCGCAAACTTTTACAAAAAGCGGATAGCATGTCATAATACATATCTGTGTCAAGTGCCAAAATATTGTTTTTACTGCAATCAAGTGCAATTTCAGGGGTTAAGACTATCTTTTTATTCTCGTCCATTTCCGTTGAAAGCACAGCATTTTCAAGTGCGTTTAAAGCACTGCGAGCATCACCAGCCGAAGCACTAACAAACGCGTCAAGTGTTTCTTCTGAGCAAGAGATATCAAGCGAACCATATCCGCGTTCATTATCACTGAGCGCTTTTTTAAGTAAACTTTTAACATTTTCAC
>JAVWAR010000056.1:0-5219 GCA_036649955.1 Clostridia bacterium
TGTGACAATTTTTGCATCATCACATAGTGTACTTTTTAAAGAGCGAAAAGTTGGATTTTCATTTAAAAAAGGTTTGTATGAATATACAAACCTTGGATTTATAAAAATTTTAAAAAATTTAACTATATCTAAAAATTCAATACTTGTACCAAATTTAATAATTGAACAAAATATTCCTGAAAATTCGCTTGTTGTAAATAATAAGATTATTCGTTAAACTACTAATTACTGATATCTTTTTTTGCAGGGCTTGGTTTCATACATGCCCATAATATTGTTGCTGCTTGCATTGGTACGCCTAAGATAAATAAAAGATATAAATTACTTGGCAAAAATTGTAAATAAATTGCTGTCAATGTAGTCCATATCAGCAATGATATTATTAAAAACCGCCATTTTCTAAAACCCCATATACTATTAAAAACAAGTGCAACGATACATGATGCTGGTACTGCCCAAACAAATACTATCCAAGCATTAATTCCAGCAATAGATTGTAAATTTATAAATATGAGCGTGACAATAAACCAAATACATAATATAGAAAGTAATGTTATTGCTAGTTTATTACCTATTTGATATTTTTTTGCTTGTATTAAATTGTCAATTTTTTCATGCTTTTCAAAAAAATAAGTCAACGGAACGTTGTAAATTTCACTAAGTTTATTTAATGTTTCAACATCTGGTGTTACTTCTCCGTTTTCCCATCTTGAAATTGCTTTATCAGAATAATTAATTTTTTCTGCAAGTTCAATTTGTGTTATCTTTCTCGTCTTTCGAATAAACACCAAATTTTCTTTTATTATTTCTTTTATCTTATCCATATTTATATTATATCATGTTATTTCTTTACCTACAACAAATTATTGGGTGAAAATGCAAGATTATACAGACTATTCTCTAATAGCGAGAGTAGTCTTTTATTGTTTCTCTGTAAATAAAAAATTCTCTCTACAACAAAGACGTAATCATAGATATGAAAAAGTGCCATTCTCTTGCTTAATATATGACGATATGTTATAAATTTATAAAAGAAAGTGGTGAGAAAAGTATGAAAGAAAAAGAGAAAGAAATAATCTATTATAAAGATGAACTCAATGATGAGTTTTCAAAAGCGGTTATAATACCTAAAACAATAGATGAAAATTACAAGTATATTAATGATGGATTTTGGGGTAAAGTAAGCCACTTTTTTTGGTATAGATGTATTGCAATACCTCTTGCTTATTTATATAGTAAGATTACATTACATTTGAAGATAAAAAACAAAAAAGTATTAAAAAGTGTTAAAAATGAAGGATACTTCTTATTTGGTAATCATACTCAGGAAATAGGTGATGCACTTATTCCCACGCTTGTAAGTTATCCAAGAACTACTTATGTTATTGTTCATCCGAACAATCTTGCAATTAAATTTATTGGTAAGTTAACTCCTAAACTTGGTGCTTTGCCATTGCCTGGAAATTTAAAAAGTTCGCGAAATTTTTTAAGTGCTGTTGAAAAACGTGTTTTGCAAGGCAATGCAGTTATGATATATCCGGAAGCACATATTTGGCCATACTATACAAAAATAAGACCATTTCTATCTGTTTCATTTAAGTATCCTGTTAAATTTGATGTGCCATCGTTTTGTATTACAACTACTTATCAAAAGCGTAAACATTCATTGAAACCTAAGTTGACAACCTATGTTGATGGGCCATTCTATCCAAATAAAGACCTTACCATTAAGGAACAACAAGAAGAACTTAGAAACCAAATTTATACCTGTATGGTAACTAGAAGTAAAAATAGTACTTATGAATACATTAAGTATATTAAAGGAGATAACTAATGATAAATGTTCTATATTGTGGCAATAGAAAAATGTTTGATGGAATTTTAACTTCTTCTTTGTCAATTTTTAAGAGGACTGAAACTGCTGAACCTTTTCATATTTTTATTTTTTCAATGGATTTAACTAGAATTAAAGATACATATACAAGTGTAACAGAAGAAGACGTACGTTTCTTAGATGGTGTAGCAAAACAATATAACTCAAATAATATTGTTGAAAAAATTGACGTTACTGAGTTGTATGAAAAAGAATTTGGTAATTGCCCTAACGAAGGGGCATATTGTTCACCATATACGCTTTTAAGATTACTTGCAGATTTAATACCTTCAATGCCTGAAAAACTTCTATATTTAGATGCTGATGTTATGTTTAATAGAGATATAACACTATTATATAATGTGAACGTTGATGATTACGAATATGCCTCTGCACGTGACCATTATGGAAAGTTTTTAATCAATCCCAATTATATAAATGCTGGTGTTTTGCTGTTAAATATGAAAAAAATTAAAGAAACGAATCTTCTTTTAAAGGCAAGGCAACTTATAAAAACAAAAAAACTTACGTTTGCAGATCAGGATGCTTTATACTTATCAACTACAAAAAAATTGATGTTACCACAAATGTTTAATGACCAGAAATATTTACATAAGAAAACAATTATAAGACATTTTAGCAAAAGATTGTTTTATTTACCATATCCTCATACTGACAATATTAAACAATGGAATGTTAGCCGTATTCATAAAGTTTTTAAATATTATCAATTTGATGACATTTTATATGAGTACATTTATTTAAAAAAATTATACGAACAAAAGTTAAAGGAGCATAAATCAGTGCATAATATTACGAACAGTGTTGAGGGCAATATAAATCAAATTAAAAACAAAGAAATACCAATATTTTTCTCTTGTGATGATGGGTATATACCATTTTTATCAGTATCACTAAAATCATTAGAGCAGAACGCATCTAAAAACTATTTTTATAATATCAGAATTTTAAATGCTGGAAATATCTCGATTGAAAATCAAGAGAAGATTTTAAAAAGTTATTCAGTTGATAATTTTAAAATTGAATTTGTAGATATTACTAAAAATGTTGCACCAATTAGTGAGCAATTACATACTAGGGATTACTATTCAAAAACCACATATTATAGGCTTTTTATACCAAATCTTTATCCCATGTATGATAAAACATTGTATTTAGATAGCGATATTGTGGTACTTGGAGATATTAGTGAATTATTTAATACAGATTTAGGCGATAATTATGTTGGTGGCATTAATGATGGTGTCATAATGTCAAATCAAGCATTTAGAGATTATGCTGAAAATAAAGTAGGCGTAGATAAATGCAGTAATTATTTCAATGCAGGTATTTTACTTATGAATTTGAAAATGCTTAGGCAAATTGATTTTGAAAAAATATTTATTGAATTGTTGTCGAAAGTTACATTTTCAGTTGCACAGGACCAAGATTATTTAAATGCTATTTGTAAAGGTAATGTTAAATTAATAAATGAAATATGGAATAAAATGCCAATTCCAAATTCTAAAATTGATGAAAAAACATTAAAACTAATACATTATAATTTATCATACAAACCATGGCATGTTGATAATGTTCTATATGAAAATTATTTTTGGGATTATGCAAAACAAACTGAATACTATAAAGATATTTTAAATATTAAAAACAATTATAATGAATCATTACAAGCAAAATCTGAAATGGAAACAACAAATTTAATAAAAAAAGCAAGATTAGAAGCGGATGATAGTGTTGAGAATAAAAGAATTGCTAGTGTTATTGAAAGACTTTATAAAAAATAATTTAAATAAGGATTCATATGAGAAAAAATAATGAAAATAAATTATTAAAAATAGAAAAATCACCTGAAAGATTATTAATAATAGACAAAATAAAACAATATGAAAAGTTAGGATATTTTGATAAGGATGTTGAAGATGATCCTCCAACTCTTCCATTGGAACCTGATAAGGTTGATTATCTTAACAAAAAATTAAAAAATAAAATAGCCTCAAAATATTCATATTTTATAGCACGTAAGTTTGTTAATAAAATGATAAAAGAAAAGAAGTTAATAATCAAAGAAATTATTGGTATAGAAAATTTTAATACATTGAAAACAGGTGCAGTTGTAACATGTAATCATTTTAATGCTTTTGATAGTTTTGCTATGCAATTATTATTTGAGGCAACAAGTCAAAAAAAGCACAAATTTTATAGAACGATTAGAGAGGGTAATTATACAAATTTTTCTGGTTTTTTTGGTTTGCTTATGCGTCATTGTGATACTTTACCACTCAGTTCAAATAGAAAGACAATGCAGAAGTTTATTGAATCAACAAATTTAATTTTAAAGCGTGGTGATTTTGTATTAATGTATCCAGAGCAAAGTATGTGGTGGAATTACAAAAAACCAAAACCTTTAAAAAAAGGTGCGTTTAATTTTGCATTTCAAAGTAATGTTCCTGTACTTCCTTGTTTTATAACAATGGAGGATAGTGATATAATAGGTGATGATGGTTTTTTTGTTCAAGAATACACAATTTTTGTAGAGAAACCAATTTATGTAGACAATACTTTAAATATGGCAGAAAATATTGATTTGATGAAACGCAAAAATTTTGAAGTTTGGAAAAATATCTATGAAAAGTTTTATAATACAAAACTTGAATATACAACAGAATAGAATAAATGAAAAACGAAATGTAAATTTCGTTTTTTTATTTGTTTATAATAATCTATTGAACGTTTTTTATGGTTTTTTCATACTATAAAATAGAAAGATATATCTTTCGTGAAAAATATAAGGAGAAAACCAGTATGAGTATGCCAATAATAAAACCCGGCACAATTACTCGTGGTGATGCAGTTGGCAACATCATTGAGTCTATTGCAATGCAGGAATCTGGACTTTCACATATTTTAAATGCTGAAAGTGAAAAAATAATTGCTGTCGCAAATAATAGTAATTCAACAGCCGAAGATTTGCTTGCTGTCAATTTATCAGTAAAAAACGCCATCAGTGCAATTACTCGACTTGAAATGCAATTAAAAGCAAAACTAGATTTATTTAACAAAACAATTTGTGAGTAATAAACAATAGTCTATAAAAAATAATAAAATAAAAAACAATTAATCAATATATAAATGATATTTTATATATTTTTAATTTGTAACATATAAAGGAGAAAAATATGCCATTTTCATATGCGAATGCTGGTTCTGGCCCGAGTGCGGGCGGAATTGGCTGGTTTAATTTTGGAAATATAGTAATAGCCCCAGGACAAACTATCCCTGGATTAACTGGAACTTTAAGTGATGGAACTACCGTAACTTTTGACCT
>JAVWAR010000057.1:0-4882 GCA_036649955.1 Clostridia bacterium
CTTAAAAGGGAGGGTTTCAAATTATGACGATAATGTGCATTAAAGCACCCAAATTCCTTGGACCATTTCTAAAACTTTTTTTAAAAAAAGAACAAAAAAAAGAGGGCAATTAAGCCTTCCTTTTTTTATTATATTATTTTATCATTAAAAAAGCCAAGGCTTACCTTGGTTTTTTATTAAATATCCTTTTTGCTACCTTTCATACATTTTGTACAAACATACTTACGTTCAACTTTGCCTTTATCATCACAAACTTCAACTTTATGTAAATTAGCACTAAGGGTGCGTTTTGATTTAACATTTGAGTGGCTAACATTATTACCAGTCATATTGCCTTTTCCACATACGCTACATACTTTTGACATACTAAGACCTCCTGTAATTTCTTTAATAATCTTGCCTTATTACGAGCATAAGCATATCATAACACAATGTTTTTTGCAACAGTTTTTTTATAACTTTTTAAAAAAACACAACAATCATACAAAAAAGATATAAAAAGGTATAAAATCCTTGATTTCTATCTGCGTATAATGTAAAATATAAAGTGCGTAGTTAAAAGAATATTTTTACGCAAAATATGAGGAGGACAAAATGCCTTCAAATACAATTAATTCATATGGCAAAATCACGGTCACTGATGAAGCAATTTCATTGGTGGTTGGTCACAGCGCACTTGAATGCTATGGTGTTGTTGACCTTGTTGCTAGAAAACTCGGCGATAATGTTAAGGAACTTTTTAATCGTCAAAGTAAAACCCGTGGAATTAAAATTTTAACGATAGGAGATCGTATTCATATTGATTTGGACATCATATTAAAATATGGTGTTTCTATTAATGCTGTCGCAGAGTCGGTTCGCCGTTCAGTTAAATATAATGTTGAGCAATTTACAGGCATGCTAGTTGATAGTGTAAACATAAATGTTGTGGGTGTTAAAGTATAGTGACCTTAATTAAGGCCAGATTAAGCAGGAGAAATGATTAAATGTCAAAAAATATAACAGGCGCACTTTTTCGTAAAATGATTATTAGTGGTGCGAATTATCTAGAAAGTAATAAAGAGTATGTGGACTCGTTAAACGTGTTCCCAGTTCCCGATGGTGATACTGGTACAAACATGTCGCTTACAATTAAATCAGCAGTACGTGAAGTTAATATGTGTACAAACAATAACCTAGACACGATTGCAGATGCTGTAAGTAAGGGTGCACTTAAAGGTGCAAGAGGAAACTCTGGTGTTATTCTTTCGCAAATTTTAAAAGGTTTTTCATCAGTTATTGTGGAAGAAAAGACAATCTCTACAAAACTTTTTGCAAAAGCATTGAAAGAAGGTAGTGATATTGCTTATAAGGCAGTAACAAAGCCCAAAGAAGGAACAATCCTTACAGTAATAAGACTCATGAGTGAAGAAGCAGTCAATATTGCCAAAAAGACAACTGACATGGCAGAGTTTTTAAAACTTACACTTGATAAGGGTGAAGAGGTTTTGAAGCAAACTCCTGAAATGTTGCCAGTTTTAAAAAAGGCAGGGGTTGTAGATGCAGGTGGTAGAGGACTTCTAGTTATACTAAATGGTTTCTTAAAGGTAGCATCTGGTGACGAGTCTGAACTTACTATTGAAACTGCAAACGATACTATGGAGGCATCAACTGACGCACTAAGCAAAGCCACCGTTGATTATAACGACCTTGCGGATATTGAGTTTGCGTATTGTACAGAATTTTTTGTTATAAACATTAATAAAAAGACAACTGAGGCTGATATTGATAGACTTCGTGATAAGTTGATGAGTATTGGTGATAGTGTAATTTGTATTGGGGACTTGAACTTAATTAAAGTACACGTTCATACAAATGAACCGGGTGTTGCAATCACATCTGCAATAAAACTTGGTGAAGTCAATGGCGTTAAAATTGAAAACATGCTAGAACAAAACCGTGCGCTTAAAATACAACAACAACCAGAAGAATTAAAACCATTTGGAATGGTATCAATTTGTGCAGGTGAAGGGTTGTCTGCAATATTTAAAGACTTGATGGTAGACCACGTAATAGAAGGCGGACAAACAATGAACCCAAGTGCAGAAGACATTGCACGTGCAGCGGATTCAGTTTTGGCAGAAACGGTCTTTGTGTTACCAAACAATAAGAATATTGTTTTAGCGGCACAACTTGCAAATGACTTGTCAAAGCGTAATATTATAGTAATCCCAACAAGTTCAGTACCGCAAGGTATTACAGCAGCAATATGTATAGACCCAGAACAGAGTGTTGAAGAAAATAAAGCAAATATGATAGCATCACTTGAAACCGTAAAAACTGGTTCAGTAACATATGCAGTAAGAAGCACCCATATTGATGGATTCAAATTAAAAGAGGGCGATATAATAGGGCTAAGTGATAAATCAATAATTGCAAAAGGTGAAGACGTAAATGAAGTTACTGCTCAGACGGTAGATAAACTTATTGACGAAAACATAATGAATATTACATTGTTTTATGGTAATGAAGTTCAGGAGGCTGAGGCACAACTTTTAGTAGATACACTAACAAGTAAGTATACAAATTGTTGCGTATCATGCCACATGGGTGGACAACCATTGTATTACTATTTAATTTCACTAGAATAATAAAAAAAGGTGTTTTATACTTTGTATAAAGCACCTTTTGTAAAAATACAACTTTATAGGAACGAGATGGAATTAACTCAATTAAAAGGAATAGGAGAAAAAAGAATAAATATTTTAACCACAGCAAATATAAACTGCGGTTTTGACCTTGTGACATATTTCCCTAAAATATATTATATGTTGGGTGATGAAGAAGCATATAACGAAAAAAAGCAAAGTCAACTAATTAAGATTAAAACAATAAGCGAGCCTGTTAACCAATTTATAAGAAAAGGTTTTTGTATAACAAGTATAAAGGCACAAGATGAAAATAATAAAAAGATAATAAAACTTGTATGGTATAACCAACCATACACAAAGAAAAGATTGGAAAATGGAATAGTATATTATACATATGGAAAACCAAACATAAATAAAGATAATGAGTTTATAGTAAAAATGATAAAAAGCGAAAATAAATTCAAGGAAACGGGTTCAGGTTTCGCGGTTTATAAAAATATAGGCAATATAGGAACAACTCTTTTAAAATCATTAATCAGTCAAGTTTTAGAAAAAGAAATAATAGACTCCGTCATAACTTCTGATGAAGAAAAAGAATTTAACCTACTGCCATTACAAATTGCGTATAAAGAAATACATTTCCCAACAGATACTAAAACTCTTGAAATGGCAAGAAAAAGAATTGATATAGAACGCATAGTAATGTTGCTTGCATTAAAATATGATAAAGATAAAAATATAAAATTAAAAAGTAATTCATTTATTTGTCAAGATAGTTATGCAACTGAATTTAAAGAAATGCTTGAATTTAAACCAACAGACGGACAATTAACAGCAATGGAAGACATATCAAAAGACTTGTCTTCAAATAAAATTATGAATAGATTAATAGAAGGCGATACAGGATGCGGTAAAACCATAGTCGCATTTTACGCTTGTTATTTAGCATACAAAAATAAATATCAATCAGTATTAATGGCACCTACTGAAATACTAGCCTCGCAACATTATATTGAGGCATTAAAATTATTTAAAGGAAAAATTAATATAGCATATCTTCATTCAGGTTTAAAAACAGCAGAACGGAATAGAATACTTGCCGGAATAAAGATAGGCTTTTATGAATTAGTAATAGGAACTCACGCAGTTATTGGAGATAAGGTAGAGTACAAAAATTTAAGACTAGTAATAACGGACGAACAACATAGATTTGGAGTTTCTTCGCGTGCAAAATTATCATATAAGGGTGATGCACCTGAAACATTGGTAATGAGTGCTACACCAATACCAAGAAGTTTAGCACTGGTATTATTTGGAGATTTGGATATCTCTATAATTAAAGACAAACCGTTTGGTAAAAGTCTTACGGAAACCCACTTAGTGCCTGAAAATAAAATAAATAATATGTGGAATTTTATAACAAACTTTTTAAATAAAAATTCATCAAGTATGTATATAGTTTGCCCAAGAGTAGTGGAAGACGAAGAAGACGATTCATTGAAAAATGTGCAAAATACAGCAACTTTAATTAAAAATATGCACATTTTTGATAGTTTTGGCATAAAAGTGTTACATGGCGGACAAAAGACAGAAGAAAAAATTGCAACAATAAATGCATTTAAAAGTGGTGAAGTGCGCGTTCTAGTTACTACAACTATTGTTGAAGTTGGAGTTGATAATCCGAATGCAAATGTGATGGTAATACTTTCACCTGATACATATGGATTGGCATCTCTTCATCAGTTAAGAGGTAGAGTAGGAAGACATGGCGGACAGGCATATTGTTTTCTGGACATGGAAAATATATCAATCTCAGCAAGTGATAGATTGAACTTCTTTTCTAAAACGAATGATGGGTTTGTTGTTGCAGAATATGACTATAATAATAGAGGTTATGGTGACATATATTCTCTAAAACAACACGGTAAAACAACTCAATCATTTAGTTTCTCAAAGGAGAATATAGAACTTTCAAAGAAATTATTAAACAAACTTAAAATTAATAATGATATACTTTTAAGCATTACAAATAAAGCAAAAGAATGTTTTAAAAACATATATGAAAATGTTGTCTTGAATTAGAGATAATTACAAAATAAGTATTTATCTCTAACAAAGTTAAAAAGTTTATAAAAAATGGAAAAAACTCTTGCGTTTTATCAAAAAATTTGATATTATAAATAAGTTCAATTCAGGCATGGGAGTTTAGCTCAGCTGGGAGAGCATCTGCCTTACAAGCAGGCGGTCGTAGG
>JAVWAR010000058.1:0-4805 GCA_036649955.1 Clostridia bacterium
CACCATGAACAGTAGTGACACCCTCAGCGCAAAGCCCAGCAAGAACAAGTGAAGCAGTACCCCGTAAATCATGACCTTCAACTTCCGCACCATAAAGTACAGAAACGCCATGAACAATGGCAGAGCGGTCCTTAACCGTAATTTTAGCACCCATTTTAATCAGTTCTGCGACATGCTTAAAGCGTGTTTCGAAAAGATTTTCTGTAACGATACTGATGCCGTTTGAAATTGATTGCAAGGCAAGTATCTGTGCTTGAAGGTCGGTAGGAAAACCGGGGTAAGGCTGAGTTGCAATAGAAGGGCAACTGATGGGTCGTGAATTAGATTCTAAATATATATTACCACCTTTTGCGGATATGACGCAACCAGATTGAGTAAGTTTTGTAATTAAAGAATAAATATGTTCAGGAATAACATTTTTAAGTTCAATTTTACCACCAGCCATAGCGCCTGCAATGAGATAAGTTCCCGCAACAATTCTATCAGGTATAGGAGTATAAGAAACTCCGTGAAGTTTTTTAACGCCCGTAATTTTAATAACAGAAGTGCCAGCGCCTGAAACAATGCCACCCATAGCATTGATAAAGTTTTGTAAGTCTTCAATTTCGGGTTCTTTTGCGGGATTGTAAATAAAAGTATCCCCTTCAAGCATAACGGAAGCCATCATGATATTTTCAGTAGCGCCAACGCTTGGGAAGTCAAGATGAACAATTCCCGACTTCATATTTTCGCCATTGCAGTAAATATATCCGTGCCTTTCAATAATTTTAGCACCAAGACAGCGAAGACCCATAAGGTGTAAATCAATGGGTCTTGACCCAATGTCACAACCACCGGGGTAAGCGACCTTTGCAATTTTATATGTAGCAAGAAGCGAACCCAGCATAAAGATAGACGACCTTATTTCGGAAGCAAGACCTTTTGGAATTTCAGTTTTGTTAAGGGTGGCGGAAATGATAGCCGAACCCTCGCAAATTTCGACAGAACCCCCCATCAGCCGTATAATTTCGAACATTTTATAAACATCAGAAATATCTGGAATATTATTAATAACGATAGTTTCTTGTGTGAGAAGCGCACCCGCAACAAGCGGAAGAACCGCATTTTTAGCCGACTCTATATCAATAGACCCATAGAGTTTTTTTCCACCAGTAATTTTAAAAGAATCAATCATAGCACTTTTGCCTCCAAGTAAAGACATAATAAAATAAAGAACCCAATTTCATTATAATTTAAAGTGCTGAATGATAAAAAAGTAAAACAATAAAATTAAAAAGTTTGATTGTGGTTTTATTTTATAATTTATAGTGCATTATATGACTAAAAATTTTCTAGTGTGAGAAAGCCCTTTTAAAGTAAGGAGAAACAATAAAACATTAATTACATATAAAACAAGTATTTTTTAAATTGAAATACCTTTTTTAGATAGAGGTTTAACACTTAAAGAGGACGCCATAACACTAGAATACTTGTTCTTTTTCGAACATGCGGAGATATTTTGCAAAATACCAATACTGGCCATAAACATAATCAGCGAACTACTGCCCGCAGAAATAAAAGGTAACGGCAAACCTGTGGGCGGAATTGAACCAGTAACAACGGCAATATTTATAACTACTTGAACGGCAATGATAGACGCAATACCGCTTGCAAGATAACAACCAAAGCGGTCAAAGGAATTGCGTGCAATTTTAATGGCTCTAAAAATGAGTAAAAGATAAACAACAATGAGAAGAAAACAACCAAATAGACCAAGTTCTTCACCAATTATAGAGAAAATGAAATCAGACTCAGCAAAAGGAAGAAACAAATACTTTTGTCTTGAAGAAAACAAGCCCAAGCCAAAAAAACCGCCCGAACCAAGACCATAAAGAGATTGAATAAGTTGAAAGCCTTCACCTTGTGGAGAAGCCCAAGGGTTTAAAAAAGCAGATAACCTAGCCAGCCTGTAAGGCTCAGCCAAAATCAGTAACGGCACACAAATTAAAAGCGGAATTAATAATAAAGCAAAATGTTTTAATTTCATACCGCCAATAAAAAGCATAATCATCATTACAAGACCAAGACAGATAGTAATGCTCATATTTGGTTCAAGCATAATGAGAACACACATAAAAAGACCCACTACTATGACAGGCAAAGCACCCCTAAAACTCTGCATCTTACCTGCATTTTTGGCAAGGACACTTGCAGAAAAAATAACAAAAGCAAACTTAGCAATTTCAGAGGCTTGAATAGTAAAGAAGCCTAAATTAATCCAGCGCCTAGCACCATAGGAAGACTTGCCAATGCCAGGAATTAAAACAATAATTAAACATAATAACCCTACCGCTAAAATGTAATACCTTAATTTAAATAATAAATGATAGTTCGTCATTGATAAGACAATCATTAAAATAAGCCCTAAAACAGCACCAATAATTTGTTTTTTCATAAAAAAGAATGGGTCTTTATAATTGACCTCAGCAGAATAATTGCTAGCACTATAAACCATAATAATACCAAAAATAACAAGCCCTAAAACAAGCGCAAGTAAAATGAAATCAAAAAAGAATTTATTGTTATGTTTATTTCGCTTTATCTCTACTGTAAACACGCTTCATCTCCCGCACCGTAGTAACGAAAAATTTTCCACGTTCTTCATAATCTTTAAACCAATCAAAACTGGCACATGCTGGCGAAAGCAAGACCACATCACCAGAAACAGAAGACATATACGCCCTAAGAATTGCCTCTTCAAAATTCATGGCAGACCAAACATTTATGATATTATTTTTTTTAGCAGATAGCATTAATTTTTCGCGCATTTCACCCATGCAGACATAGCCTTTAATAAGCGGTGGAGCATATTTAAATAAATCATCAAATTCAAGACCTTTGTCACTGCCCCCTAAAATAATAGTAGTAGGACGAACCATAGCGCGCATTGAGGCTATGGTGCTAGCGATATTGGTAGCCTTTGAGTCATTGTAAAATTGAACACCGTTTATAGATAGGACATATTTGAGCCTGTGGTTCACTGCGCTAAAAGTTTTGAGAACTTTTCTAATGTTTTCTGCGCTAATACCAAAAAGCATGGCCATAGTAACTGCACAAAGATAGTTTTCTTTGTTGTGGTCGCCAAGTAGTTTGAGTTCATTGTCGTTGATTATAAAGGTGGAATTACTACCATCCTTAAAATATATGCTGTCATTCTCTATGTAACAACCACGAACAATGGTATTTTTGCTAAAAAAATATACTTTTGCGTTAAGAGTTGGCGCTATCTTTCGTACAAATTCGTCATCATAGTTTAAAACAGCAAAATCATTTTCAGTTTGATTGCTAAAAATTTTAAGTTTGGCATTAATGTATTCATTCATACCTGCATGGTGGTTTAAATGGTCGGGAGAAATATTTAAAAGCGCTGCGATATGTGGTTTAAACTTTTCAGTTTTTTCTAGTTGAAAACTGCTCATTTCAAGGACAATAGAGTCATGTGGTTCAGTAACGCGCCTAACATAAGGCACACCAATATTACCACCAGAAAAGCAATTTGATTCAGTCTGTAAAATTTTAGTAGTAAGCGTTGTTGTGGTAGTTTTGCCATTGCTACCAGTTATGGCAAGGACAGTGCCATAATCAAAAGAGAAAGCGAGTTCAGTTTCGTCAATAACTTTAATTCCCAAATTTAAGGCATCTTGAATAAGTTTTGAATGAAGGCTAACAGCAGGACTTGGCACAATAAAAGATAAGTCACGAAGTAACTTATCTTTTTTTTCCATAGAATAATCTAAATAATCTTTGTCCGAAAGAATATAACTTACTTTGTAACCAAGATTTTTTAAAAATTTAAAACTAGCCTGCCCCGATTTACCCTTGCCAATAATAAGTACTTTTTCCATTTCAGTCCCCTTATCACATCATTTCTAAGAGAACCACAACAACCCCCACCATCATAGTAATAATAGAATAAATTACGGCGATTTTAACTTCATGAATACCTTTTTTTTCAAAATGATGATGAAGCGGTGCCATAAGAAAGACTCTTCTCTTAGTTCTTTTATAATATGCAACTTGAACAATAACGGACACCGCAGAAACAACAAACATAATGCCAAAAATAGGAATAAATAAAACCGACCTAGTAAAAACAGCAACCGAAGCAACAAGCGAGCCGAGAGCCAAAGACCCCGTATCACCCATAAATATTTTAGCGGGATAACTATTAAAAGTTAAAAAACATAATAATGCGCCCACAACGGCACTTGCAAGAATAATAATACTGCGGTGTTCATTCATGAGAATAATGCTTTCGCCTTCCATAGTTCCGTTGGCCACAGCCATCATAAGTAACGCAATAAAGGATATCATGTAACACATAGTAGTGGAACTTGCAAGCCCATCAAGACCATCAGTAAGATTGACGCTATTGGTAGTTGCTAAAAAAATAAGAGTTATAAGTGGAATAATCCAGAAACCAAAATCAACATACATATCTGCAAAAGGCACCCAAACAAGCGAACCCACCAAGGGAGAAAAATATACATATAGAGCGCCAGCAAGTGCTAAAAGAAATTGAGCAATTATTTTTTGATAAGGTCTAAGACCAAGATTGCGTTTAAATTTAAACTTAATAAAATCATCTAAAAAGCCAATTAAGCCAAACCCAATAAAGAGAAGTAAAGCCATGCCCGCAAGTTTAAACTCAGGAGTAAAGAATAAAAGTGCACTTAACGAAATTGTAATAATAAATATGATACCACCCATAGTAGGTGTGCCACTTTTCATATTATGCTGAGTCGTATATGATAAAATAACCTGTT
>JAVWAR010000059.1:0-4766 GCA_036649955.1 Clostridia bacterium
GCTGAATAGTTCGCACTACCAGCATAACTAACAGTAACCGTATGTTTTCCAGATACAATATAACTATTATTAGTGTAATCTGTAATTTCAAGATTTATTAAATTTCCGAAATCATCATAAACTTTTGCACCAGAATTGATAGTTATTAACTCTCCTGTATAATTATATTCTTTAATCATAGCAGAAGTATCAAATTCAGCAGCAGCCTTGTTAATAATTAACGCAATATCAAATTCGGCGTCAGGGTAATAAGAACATTCGCGCGAATATTTAGCAACATAACTATTAATAAGTGCTGTTGGAACTATATTGCCATCTTTCCATGACCATTTAATGTCATTTAAATTAACACTCGAAAGAGTCGAATTTCGATTATAAATAATAGGGTTTATAACGGGCAATACAACTGCTGTCCATTTAGCGGTAAGCGTCATATCACTTACTATTGGTTGACTTAAATCATATAGAGATAAACCATTATACCAACCTTCAAACACTTCTGTACCAACTGGCATTGCAGGTAAATCTTTACCCGTAAGTACAGTATTTACTGGTACCCAAATAGTATATTGTTCACCAGATCTTATTGTAAACGTTAAAAGTTTATTAACACTTTTATCAATAACCGTATAAATAGCAAATATTTCTTGATCGCTTGTTATTGATGAAAGCGCTGTAATAAGGTTTATAGTAGTTGTACTTAGACTATAACCACCAAACTGATAGGCAAAAGCATCAGGTGTTTCATGAACTTTTGTTGGTTTAATATCAGAAAGTGTAAGGTTGCCATTGTAAGCCACATAGTCTATATAACTATTTTCTCCGGCAATTAACCCACCATTAAAGTTATAAGTAACTTTAAGCCATCTAAGCGTAAGCGACTTTGTTTCATTGTAAACTTCAAAATTTTCATTTGTTGCTTTGAATGAAATTAAAACATTAAGATTTTGTATTTGACCTTTACTTGTGTCATCAGTAATCGGTGCTATTTCAAAAACGGCACTCAATACACCATCAACTTTAATATTTTTAAAAGTTGCATCATACGTAATTAAAGAATTAAGTTGGTCCTGCTGACCCATTAATATCTCAACAGGAACAATAGAACTAAACGTAATGATTGCTTTATTAATAACAACTTCAATAATTTGTGTTGCTTCTAGGTAATTATCCGTTGCTGGTAAATTTACGGTTATTGCATGCTTTGTTTCACAATTTTTAAATGAATTGGCAACAAAGTTTAATGCAGCAGCCGCATCAGTATTATTATGCGAGAATTTAGTTGTATCTATTGATTGAAATTCACCATTATATGTAAATGTTTTATCAACAGATGTAAGGTTGTTTGTAATTGTTGCTATCGCTTTTGATACAACAATATTAACCGAAACATTTTGTTTTTGCTCTGCATAAAACGTCATATCATCAGGAGTAAATACTGCTGTATATGTTTTAACCGGAACAGACGGAATAATAGTAGAATCTAACCACGTATAATTTTCAGTTACAAGCGGTATTGTTGATAGATTTTTAGTAGAATCATATACAATAGATTTATCATCAATCGTATTTTTTACCCATTTTGCGTTAAGGGTAACACCAATATTGTTTGGATTAGGGTCGTTGGCTTTAATCGTGGTATCAATAGAAATAATTGTACCTCTTTTACCAATTTCATCAACGCTTGAAAATTCAAACAATGTATTGACATCATTAATATTTGTATAGTAAAATCCTGCGAAAAAGTATCCAGTTTTAGTTGGTGCAGGTACTTTTAAAACACCATGATTATATAATATATTTTGTGACAATATTTCACTTCCACCATCTGTATTAAAGACAGCAAAATAACTTCGTTCAACACCATCGAATACAGCATAAGCCGTGATATTATCTTGAATATTAGTAAACGAAACTTCTTTATTAGCAATGAAAACGTCTAGCCACTTGTTATTAAAAATATAATCATATTGCGGAGTACTATTCTTTTTAAGTTCAGTTGGGATATCAGTTATCTGAGTACCAAAATTAATTGTATCTCCGAACTTAACATTATTAAATACTCTGTACGCAGAGTCTGCCTTTGCTAGTCTAAGTTCTACATTTATAAATGAAACATTTATATTTTGTTCAACAACTGCAACATTTATATTTTGATTTGTAGGAGTAAATGTAATTAAACAAACAAAACTACCTGCAATAATAGGTGCAGTACCAGTTTTCCACGTAATTACTGGTTCACTACCAGCAGTTGCAACTGAATTAAACATTGCCGTCCAACCATCGTTAACTTTTGCAAATGACTGATTTACAAATAGATGATCAACCGTACTTGCAGTAAGAACAAGATTTCCTTTATTTACAACAACATCAACAATAACACTGCTTGCATTATAGTTTTCAGTTTCCTGTGTAGATATCGTAACTTTATATGGCGCACCTTCAACATTTAATGCGCTTGCTGTGGTGAATGAATTATTTGCATATGTAATAACCACCCCTGCATCGCTATTATTAGTTGTAGCACCTGAATTTATCGTAAACTGCTCACCCGTATATGTAAATAATTTTTGTACATTATCTGTATTGATAACAACATCTGCCTTTACAAGAGCAAGAGGTATATTGACTTCTATTGAATTAAAATTAATACTATCAGTAGGTGTAAATACGCCTAAATATTCTGTTTTAGCAACTACTGGAACTTCTAGCGCGTCCTTCCATGCCCATGAACCATATTCTTTTTGAAAAGATAAATCATGATTAGCAAGTGTGTTGTCTTTATTATAAGATAATCTTGGAAGATCAGGGACTACGTAATAAGAAAATCCACTAACAGGAAGTGCGGGCTTTTTAGTAGGATTAATTTTAGTAATCTCATAAGCAAATTCACCAGCACTGTATGTGTAGTTGTTCGTCAACACAAGTGACAAAGGTTCACTTGTACTAACTTTTGAATTAACTTCAAGTTTTACAAAAGCATAATGCTTTCCTGCATTAATGAAAGCCGTGCTACTTTCGTTTATAAGCGCACCACCAACATCTTTATTATAGTAAAAGGTCGTTCCAGAAATTTCTAGTGATGCTTCTGGGGTAACCATACTAAGTTCATTACCTGAAAGCACATCAATAATTTTAAAATTAATATTTTGTGCTTGTGCATTATAAGGCATAATTGATTGATTTATAGCATCGAAAGTCGTAGTTATTTCTCTTTTTGCAATATTAAATGTCAACGTTTGTGCTATGGTATCAAGAGCATAGTTTTCAATTTTTGTATCAATATTACCGCTTGCAATGCTTGGCGTAACCGTATAAGTTCCTGCATTTATAAATAAATTTTCGCCTGCAACATTTGTTACATTTGCACCTGCATTTACACCGCTTAAAATAACATTTTCGCCTGCAACAACATTATCAATCGTTGAGGTTATTACTCTTGAAAGCGAATTGAATATAAGGTTTTCATGACCCGTATAAGATATAGTAAGATTTCTTGGGGTTATTGTTGATGTAATTTTTGTTTTTGCATTATCAAATAAATACAATTTTTTTGTTTGAGCATCGGCAAAAATATAATCTTTACTCTTTTTAGTTAAAACAAAATTATATACACCAATATTCTTTTCTAATGAACCAACACTTTCAACAACAAAGTCGAAGAACGCACTTCCATTACTTATTTTAATATCTTTATTTTCCAAATTAATTGTATTTGGAGTTAATGGAACTGCTCCGTCATATTCTTTTGTTAGTGGGTTTAATGTATATGTTCCATACGTTCCATAAGTAATTGTTAGTGTGTATTTCTCTACAACATAATTATCCCATGTTTGACTATCTTCTTTTACAAGAATTGGAACATTGTTTTTTAAGGCTATTGTATATTCACTTCTATCTGCGTTTACTGTTGTACTACCAAAAAATGTTCCATTTACGTTATCATAACTTGCTACTTGCGTTTTTCCAACTTCTGTTCCTATCTTTTTATAATATGCTTCATATATAAATTTACCAGTAGTATTAAACGTAATCAGCGCTTGTCCTGCATTTGCAGGGTCAAACTTAAATGATTTTATATCACTATATGCTATACCCTCTGCTGTAAGGTCAGTATATCTTGCTGCTTTATCGTTGACACCACTTAGTGTTTTATAGGTGTCTTTATTCGTACCTATAAAATATATATTTGCTGTTCTGAATTTAAGTTCATAATCGTTTTCAATACCAATTATTGGCTCTGTATGATATGGCGCACCATTATAGTAGTTTCTATAACCCATGCTCTCACCATTTGTTTCGCCTCGTTTTGTATCAATCTCTATTGATGAATTTTCAACAAGCACTCCGTTGATAGTTCCACATGGCACGGCAGATGATACTTTAAATGTATTAACTGCATTTCTTGTTCCACCGCCAACATCTGCCCAGTCGTTTCTATTAGCGCCAACTATTAGTCCCATAATATATACTGGGAAAGTATCTCCATAAGTATTACGTTGCAATATATATATTGCGTTTATTTTGCCTGTACCTGTTATTGAAACGTTTATAATGTTTCCGCCATACATAGCACCAACAAAACCACCAATATTCAGAAATCCTGATTCATCATGTTTGTCTGTCATAGATCCATATGGACCATCAAGTTTAGGACAACCTTCAAAAGAACCATTCAATGTTAGATATGAGTTTGAAATTGTTCCATTTGCATTTATTCCAGCAAAACCACCCATAATAATGACTTTGCTTGCCACGTCATTTAC
>JAVWAR010000060.1:0-4349 GCA_036649955.1 Clostridia bacterium
GATAGTGATAAAAAAGTAGTAGGAGTAGCATCTTTAAATGTAAATGTATCGCCTAAGCCTATTGAGGTTATATTATTGTTTGCATAATTGTGTGTGTCGGTTATTGTAATAGTTGCCCCTGAGGTAAGATTAGTTGTCTGACCTAACGTATCAACTAACAACATTGATTCATAAAAAGTTGTGTATTTTGCAACAAGATTACAATTACTATCAACTTCAAATGTGCTATCTAAGTTTTTAGTTAATAGAGTGTCAAGCGAGCCTTCACGTTTATACCAGCCTTCAAACCTATACGCGTTAGTTATTTCTGCATTTAATGTAAGTTTTGATAACGATGAGGTAGATATAAGTGTTTTAAAGATATGGCTTGAATCTGTCATTTTGTAAATTTTTGAATTTATATCTTCGTTTGGTTGTAAGAACGTATCTCCATAACCATAAATTGGCAACGCTGTACTAGAACTTGGCATGTTGTCTATTTCACGAATTACATTTACTGAATAATCATGATTTACAAAAAACTCTACTATACTTGTTTCCGCTATGGTTAGCGAAATCCTATATACATGTTTGCCTACTACACCCGATATACTTCCTTCTGAATCAATGACATCAAATATTAAATTAGGGTCAAGAAAATTACCATTTATTTCTACTCTATTGAACGAGTATGACATATCAATAGGTACTAAATATACGTCAAGATTTGTTGCTGTTGTAGCAAACCCTGATTTTGGTATTAATTGATAATTTGTTCCATTATAGTATTTTAACAAGAATGGTTTTTCCGCCATATTAAAATAGCCATCTACATTGGTTTCAAATGTTATTATTTTATTTTTGGTTAAATTTAGTATAATTGAATACTGACTACTATTTGTGCTTGGAACTGTTTCCACGATGGAAGGTATAGATTTTGATATTGAGCCATTTAATGTGAAGTTGTTAAACGCATAGGCATCTTCTATCAATCCTATTATTTTATATGTGATACTTAACTTTTCGCCTACAAGTAGTTTATATTTTTTATTTATATTTGGATCAATCTTACTTGAAAGTGAGTAAGTTCTCGCATAGCCTGTTTCCCATTTCCTTGTTATTGTAATTTCTGTTTGTATTGCTGATGATTTATCAGGTTTTCCATCTATTAGTTTATCAAACGCTAACTGAATAACTTGTGCATATATTGCTGTTACGATACCGCTTGAACACTTAGTAGTTATATCTCTATTTGTTATATTATTCGCTGTTGATAAGTTCTCACCATAAGTTGATGAACTATTCATAAACGAATTATAATATCCTAAAAATACTAGTTCAATATACGTAGTGTCAATCTTTGTTGCCGAAAATTCATGAGTTTTTGCATTTACATAAATTGTTGGGGATACCGTTATTGTATATTCCGTGTCCGAAGAAAATCTATATAATGAGGCAAACTTTTCTAGTTCGATAGTTGATAAATATTCGATTTTATCTCCTGCTACATACTGCGCTGTAACTTCTCCATTTTCAATTTTATACGCTATACCTTTTGATAACGTTATTGTAAATGGCAAATTTTTTATAAGCAATGAACTATTATTTAATAAAACACGATTGTTTTCATTTAAATACTGGTTATATGCTGAGTTGAATGATAAAGTTTGTACTTTCTCAAAACGCGCTGTTATAGAATGTTCCTTTTTATCTTTATCTAGTTTCGTTAATTTAAGAGAACCATTTTTTTCAAGTTCAAGTTTCGTATTATTATAGTAGTAACCAACAAATACATATCCGTTTTTAAGTAATTCTGCATTTGTCCATTTTTTTCCAAATAAGTCTGTTATTATAAATGACATTGATTTATCGGTAATTATAAAAGTTTTTTTAATATTATTTAAACCAGGAAGAGATATGTCGGGATATATCTTTATTACTTTTTCAGTATTGATTATTATTGAGTTTTGAACAATCTCTGTAATTGTTGCGGCATTTACTTGCTGCGTAATTGTTGCAAGCATAGAATTTGGTTCTACACTTGCATTTACTACTTTTTTAGGTATTTCATTATTTATGTCGATTTTTCCACCTGTATAAGAGAAAGTGCCTTCGCTTATATCGGATTGATAACCCGTGCCCAGCGTCAGTTTGTATTTATAGTTACCTACTATTAACGATTTTACTGGCACAGAATTTACTATTAATGATTTATCATCATAGAAAATTTTAATATTTTCATCAAACGGAGTTATTTCTAATCTAAATATTTCAAGTTCTGTAATAGCATCTTTATACCAATAAATGAGAGGATGGTATGTCTGCTGATTCTACTGGCGCTAGCATATTTGGTGTAATAGGTTTTTCTTCGTCGTCTATTACAAATGTTGGTGGATTCGTAATTGTCTTTAAAGGAACATAACATGCGGACAAATTGCCTGACGAGTCAATAGCAATATCCTTTGTACTATTACTTTTTATAAAAGTGTCGCCACTATACCAACCAATAAACAGGTAAGTTGTTCCATTATCTGTTAGTATTTTTGTTGTTGTTGTTAGTGAGATTGTTGAGTTTGCTGAGAATGTAAAACTGCCAGTATTTGTTGTTTGTTGTTCACTAAAATCATATTCATTCTTATATTTTGGTGGTAGTTCTGGAAGTTGTGGTATTAGTTGTGGAAGTGGAATAGGATCTTTTAATGTGCCACTCTTTATGGTGAATTTAATACCAGGGTCTAGCAACAAACTTGTAATTGTACTTGGCAATGTCTGCATATTTGTCAACAATTTTGCCGAAATCTCTATGGTTTTGTCTGTCGAGAATCTTGCAAAAAACATCATTGATGATTCGTTTGATGCGTTTAGGCTAAATTGTTTAGAAATTATATTAGTGCCAGCAGAAGGTTCTTTATCCACTGTTGTGTCTTCGCCATCTTTATAAAAACCTCTTGGACTATTTTCTGAATTCATCGAAACTGAATATTTTGAAATTTCGCTATCATTATCAATATAAAACGACATGCGCATTGAACGCGTATTGCCTGAATTTATTGTTTCTATTAGTGGTAACTGATTTGTTTTATCTTTTGTTGCACTTCCTGTTTCAAGAATAAATGATTTATCTTTATCTTTATATCCGATTTGATATATTGTGATTTGTGAGTTTGTTTCATTTAAATGTGTAAAAATTAATGTTCCTTGAAGTCCTTTTATAATATCTTTATCATTTTTTGTATAATCAAATAAGCCCGCTATCATTGTTGTAACTAGTATTATCTTTTGAGCCGTAAACTCTACCGTGTTTGTAACTAGCGGTGATAATGGTGAAGCAGTACCATTTATTGAAAATGCCTGAGTTTTTAGAAGATTGTTATCAGCATTTGGCTCAAATTTTGTTGCATTTGGCGGAACTTGTGTTCCATTACTTATGTTGAAACCACTTGATCTATATCCTGCAACAGGTGTTGCATTGATTACTATTTCACTATTTATATCAAAGTAGCCTGTATATGTTGTTTTTCCATTAGTTGTAGTTTGAGTTAAAGGCTTGCCACGCGAATCTAACAATGTTTCAAAATTAATTGAAAGTTCATTTTCATTATATGTAAAATTTATTTCAGTTATTTCTTCAAACCTTGCTTGTATATTTGTATCTGCATCCGCTACTGATGCTGGCGAATACTCATGGTCTGAACCGACAAATTTATAATCACCCCAAATATCTACGCGTGCTCCATTTTCGATTGTGGTATTTAATAATTTTTGCTCATACCATCCCGCAAACCTATATTTTGTGCCATTTTCAAATGTAAAAATATTATTGGGAAGGTCATAAGAATTACCAGAATAGTTTAATTTCATTATTGAAATTGATGATTCTGTTAAAACAATATCACTCATTGTTGCTGTATTTCCAGAAACTGCAATATATACTTGACCAACTGGTGGGTGATAGTTTGTAAACAAATTGTTTAAATTAAATCTGCCATCAACACCATTAGTTACCTCTGAACCTGGAACTTGTGCAAAACCAACAAAGGTATTACTATCAGTTCCGATTGCACCATAAAACCCGCCACTAGGAGTTTGTGGTAATATATTCTTTAAATTTGCCTTATGATTGTTGCCTACTTCGGTTTTTCCATTTAATGAGGCAGACAACGTATAATTATACATTTTTGTTGTTGAGAAATTAACAAAGTTTGTAAATGCACTTGCTCTATATTTCTTTGTAACACTACTATATTCATAATTTGAAGTAGGGTATACTGGCTTTGATTTATCAATATTTATTTGTTTATATCTATCTGGGTGCGCAATATAACCAAAATATGCGTTAAGAGGGTCCCTATTATATTCTAGTCGCAAAA
>JAVWAR010000060.1:4359-4701 GCA_036649955.1 Clostridia bacterium
GTATTTAAGTATTCTGTTGTTGGTTCTATTATTGTCGAAATTAAATATTTTGGGTTCACTCCAAGAGAACGTACGTTTAGTACATTATTCTTGTTTACCTTAACTACTAAAATTAGTGAGGTATTCACATCAAAATTCATGTTCCTTAATGACAAGGTCTTTAAGTTTGCGTAACCAGTTCCTGCGTTCGCTTTTATTAGTTTGCCCGGTTTACCGCTATTATCATCTATTGAATATCCGCTATTTTTCGTCATTAATAAATCATAAATGTCTTTATTTGCATTTGTGTTTGTTTCGCCCCAACTTGACAATAGTTCGCCATACATATATTTGTCTTTTAGG
>JAVWAR010000061.1:0-4547 GCA_036649955.1 Clostridia bacterium
CATGAGTTAATAGTGATAATTTTTCCATAAATTTCTCCAAATATTCTTAATAGTTAGTTTTTTATAATTTTTTACATTTTAAGTATCATCAATTTTGTTTTTAAATACGTGTCATTTTTGTTTTAAATAAACTTTATTTAATTCGGGTCATTATTTCAAGTAAGTCTTTATTTAAGACGGGTCATTTTCACTCATAACAATTAAAGCGACATCGCCCACTGCAAGAAGAGTACCTGCTGTTTGCATTTGCGTAGTAACAACACCGCCAGTGCCTTCAACTAAATAGTAAAGCCCAAGTGACGCAAGTGTACTGCATGCCTCAGTAAACGTCATGCCAATAACATTAGGCATTACAATATTTTTTTCAGCAATTACTGAATTTTCATTTTTTTCTTTTTCTTTATACTTAAAAATGTATTGAAAAATCTGGCTGGCAAGCGGTGCAGCGACTACACCACCATAGTAACTACCCTGTGGTTCGTCAAGAAGGACCAGCACTAAATATTCAGGCACATCAGTTGGGTAAAAACCAATAAAGGAAGCGACATATTTGCCTTGTGCAATTTCACCATTTTCATATTTTTGAGCAGTGCCAGTTTTACCGCCAATAGAATAGCCATCAACTTTTGCATGCTTACCGCCACCCGAATCAACAACTGCTTTCAGCATTTTTCTAATACTTGCGGATACATTGTTTGAAAACACTTGACCTAAATTTTCAACATTTTTTTCAAAAACAATATTTCCATCATTGTTTGAAATGCGTTTAACAATATGAGGCTGAACAAGTTTACCGCCATTGATAGCACAAGCGACAGAATTAATAAGTTGAAGAGGCGTGATAGCAATGGCTTGACCAAAACCAATACGAGCGAGGTCAAAAGGTTGAACGCTACCCTTGTTCATAAGCACACCCCTGTTTTCGCCACCAACATCAATACCTAAAAGTTCGCCAATTTTAAGTTTTTCAAAATACTTATAAAGTTTATCAATGCCTATACGTGTTGCAAGTTCCATAAACCCGCAGTTACACGAATTGCAGTAAATCTTTTCAAGGCTTTGAGAGCCATGCCCCGAATGCCTGTGGCAGTTTACTTTAACTCCTGAAATAATTCTAAACCCACTGCAATAGAAATAATCATTAAGTGAAGTTACGCCTTCCTGTAAAGCAATAGCGCCAATAATCACTTTGAATGTTGAACCGGGTTCATAAGCCGAAGAAACTGAATAATTTGAAGATAAATTCATAAGCGAAGGAACGTCATCACGCGGAACATTGTTAAGGTCAAAAGATGGTTTTGTTGTCATTGATAGAATTTCGCCGGATTGCGGGTTCATAACAATAGCAGTTGCAGACTTAGGATTATAACTGGCGCACGCCTCTTCCATAACCTTTTCAGTGTACTTTTGAATTTCAGCATCAATGGTAAGATTGATATCAAGCCCTTCAATGCTTGGGAGATAGTAACTTACACTACCATCAATTTTTTGACCTTTAATATTGCTAGGGTCAAGTTTTTTACCATTTACGCCTTTGAGATATTTGTTATAAAATGCTTCCAGCCCTGTTTGTCCGTTGCCATCCGCATTGTTAAAGCCAATAACCTGAGTTAAAAAATCACCATAGGAATATTTTCTAGCATTGTTTTCACTAAGCATAATGCCCTCATTATTGCCCGCAATAAGTTTCATAGCGGTATTTTTTTCAACACTTTTCTTTATTAAAACTTCTGAATATAATTTATTCGACACTTTTGAAGCCACATCCGAAATATCAAGCCCAAGAGCAGACGATAAAGCATAAGTAACTTTATTTACTTCTTTGACACTTGAAGGTCTAACATAGATATCATAGGTTGTATAACTTTCAGCAAGGGCAATGCCGTTTCTATCATAAATGCCACCACGCAGAGCAGTAATAGGTAAATCTCTCATCCATTGCGAAAGCGCACGCGCTTGAAGAGAAGCAGAAGCAAAGACTTGAAGATAACATAATCTGCATAAAAGTAAAAACAAAAAAAAAGTTACTGCAACAATGGTTGCAAGTAGCCTTTTTTTAATTGATAAAGCGGTATAATTCTCTGTCATAGATTCTCCCAAAGCACTATATTCTTTATCATTGGTTATTTAATTTTATGAACTTGAAATATCTTTTATGAGAATAACCCGCTTAAAAATTCGCAAATCTTATCAAAAAGAGTCGAAGGAATATCATAAGACGGAACATCACTTAAAACCGGAGCATTTAAAGTAACCGTGTCTTTTGTATCAGGGTCTTTCCAAGTGCTGTCCAATTTTTCATTTACGGCATTGTCCGTTGCAAGATTATCATAAGTTGATTGAAGTTCGCTAACATCACGAACCATACCCGAAGCCGTAATTCTAAATGAAGCAATTTGATTTTCATAATTATTGATAATAACAGCATTGTAAATTGTAAACGCAACCAAAATGGCTACAATAATTGAATATACAGAAAGCATAATTTTGCCACGCGCATTTACATGCACACTGGTTGAAGTTTTTGAAGAATCAAGAATTGAAGGAGCAGGAGAATAAGCAGACATTTTCTTAACATGTTCTTCATAAGCCTTAGGTTCATTTGAAGTGTATTCTTGTTCAATCTCATAAAGTGGAGCATCAGTTTCAGTAGTATTAATAGGTTCATCAACAATGGTCGTGTTTGGCACACCGCGTGAATAACTTGATGAAAAACCGCCGAAACGTTCTTCTTCTGTGGTTGTTTTTCTACCTTGAATTACCATAACTTTGTTCCCCCTTGTTTTAATTTCTGCACGTTCTGCCTGTGATTGGTTTTAATTTCTGCTCTTACTGCCTGTGATTGGTTTTAATTTCTGCACGTTCTGCCTGTGATTGGTTTTAATTTATATCTTTTCTATAATTCTAAGTTTTGCACTGCCAGCGCGTGGATTAATTTTCAGTTCTTCATCACTAGAAGTAATTGGTTTCTTGCTAATATATCTAAACTTAGGTGTTTTTCCGCAAACGCAAACTGGAAATGATGGCGGACACGTACAACCGGTAGTAAGTTCAATAAAAGCCTTTTTCACAATTCTGTCTTCCAATGAATGGAAAGAAATAATACAAATTCTGCCACCGCTTTTAATTTTGCTAGATACCTTAATGATAAGGTCATAAAGCCCGTCAAGTTCAGAATTAACTTCAATTCTAATTGCCTGAAAGACTCTTGCAACGGTTGAAGTATACTCACGACCCTTATATTTCGGCAAGCCCATATCAATAACTTTTGCAAAATCGCCAGTAGTAATAATAGGAGTTTTTTGTCTAACCTGAACAATTTTGCGTGCAATACTTTTAGCAAAACGTTCTTCCGAATTTTCAAAAATCAGTTTAGTAAGTTGTTCTTCACTATAAGTGTTAATGATATCAAAAGCAGTAATACCTTGTGTTGCATCCATTCGCATATCAAGTTCAGCATTTTCTCTAAAAGAAAATCCTCTACTGCCTTCGTCTAATTGGTATGAAGACACGCCCAAATCAAGAAGTAACCCGTCAATACCATCAATATTTCTATCATCTAAAATTTGCGGTATGTTTTTAAAATTGTCATGAATAAGTTGAACATTTTGTCCAAATTCTTTAAGCCTTACAGACGCAACAAGTAAAGCCTCAGTATCCAAGTCCGTTGCAAGTAACTTAACGTTTTTAGCGCTTTCAAGAATTTTTTTGCTATGACCAGCGCCACCAAGCGTTCCGTCAACATAAATTAAGTTATCCCTAACATTAAGACCATTGATTGATTCATTAAGTAATACGGGAATATGTTTAAATTCCATAACTCGTAAGTCCATTAACAGCATCATCAAAATTCATATCTTTGTTGTACTCGTTCCATTTTTCTTCTGCCCAAATTTCAACTCTGTTACCAACACCAATAGTTACAATATTTTTCACTATTGATGCAAAAGATTTAAGTTCTTGTGGAAGAAGGATTCTTCCCTGTTTGTCTTCTTCTGTAAAAAATGCAGAAGCAAGTAACATTCTAAGAGGTTTTTGTGCTTTTTCATCAAATAAAGAAATTTGATTAATTTTAGGAGCAATGGTGTTTTCAAGCATATCTTTTGAAAATGCATAAATACAACCATTACTGCCTTTTGTAAGAGCAAAACTTTCGCCAAGTTCTGTTTTAAAACTTTTTGGTGTTCTAAATCTGTTCTTCTCATCAATTTGATGACGATAAGTTCCAAGAAACATAAGTTTGCCCTCCTTAAAATTTTAAGTCCCCTCTCATTTGCTTTCATTCATTATAATATATAAAAAAAATAAACTCAACCACTTTTGACCACTTTATACAAATATTTTAATATTTTCATGTTTTTTTGAGTAATTTTTGCCAAAATCATAACCAACTCATAAAAAATCATATAAAAACCAATACATTTAATTATATTTAAATAACTATATCTAAAATATTAATAAAAATGTCAAAATAAAAGTGGACACTGTTTCGTGTCCACTTTTGAAATTCTAGTATAGTCAAACTACAATAACTATACATCTTTTGT
>JAVWAR010000062.1:0-4295 GCA_036649955.1 Clostridia bacterium
TTTTAACACCGGCAGTGTCGAGTGTACCACGAACAATGTGATAACGAACGCCTGGCAAGTCTTTAACTTTACCACCACGAATTAAAACAACAGAGTGTTCTTGCAAATTGTGACCAATACCGGGAATATACACAGTACCTTCCATACGATTTGTAAGCTTAACTCTTGCTATTTTACGAAGTGCAGAGTTTGGCTTTTTAGGGGAAGTAGTTGTAACAGATAAACAAACACCACGTTTTTGTGGACATCTATCAAGAATGGGAGTCTCAGATTTGACTTCCTTTGCAACTCTTCCGTGTCTAATAAGTTGATTGATTGTTGGCATTAATAGTACCTCCTATGTTAGTTCAGATGAATTTCGCTCTGCCCCTGAGGAAATTCTTGAATACTTTTTTAACTTTACCACCACACCGAGATGACAAAAATAAAAAAATATTCAAACATGATACTCCATGCTTGAATATTCTACCATTTACCCGTGTTAAAGTCAATAACTTTACGTAAATAATTAAACTTTTTTAACAGTTATATTTTTAAGAAATTTTGTGATTTTTAAAATAACCTATTTTATATTCTAGTTTTTTAAGTTTACCAACATTTGTGGCATGTTCCATAGGAATTCTGCTCTCAATGAGCGCTGTTATAGCCCTCTCAGATTTTTTTGAAATTTCATAATCAAACTTATAGCCCATTTCTTCAATGTCCATATTAAGGACCTCAGCATACTCTTTAAGTTTTTGGTAAGTAGTTTTTGATTTAAATTCTTCAATAGCAAAAGCAAGAACATCAACAACACTTGATATATCTTCTGGCTTGATATTTTTAGTAATTTTATTGGCACGCCTTTTAAGTTTGTTTGGAAGAATATTTTGAAGCACTTGAAGTGTATCATAAAATTCGCTTTCCGTTTGGACATCGTTTATACGAACAGTATAACTCACAATTTCACTTGGACTTATCTGTCTTGTAAATTTATAATTTGAAAACCCTTTATCTTCGTTAACAAACTCCCAACCTATAATAAGGGCAAGACTATGTAATTTATTTGCTGGCATATTTTTACCTATATATACAAACGCAAGACTGCGTTTATTCCTTATATTATTGTTATTATTTTATCACACACATTTATCATTGTAAAGTCTTTTTGTAATAAAGGTCGTTACTACGTAAAATTTATAAAATATTGACAAAAAAGACACCACAAATGTGGTGTCTTGAATTTATTTTTTAATTATTATTTTCATTTGAAGAAAATCTGTTATTTGCAAGTGATACAATACCATCAACTTTATCGCGGATAGATTTATCAGAAATACTGGCCATTCCCTTTTGAAAAAGACCTATTTCTAAGTAATTATTATACTCTTCCTCTGTAACTGGTTGATTTTCAATGGCTGAATAATATTCTTTAACCAAAGTTTCAATAAGCATCTGCGTTTTTTCAGTCATATTATCTTCTTTAATTTCATCAATAATACTACCTATTTTAGCCTTTGCATTGCCATTTACAATATTATCTTGCAAAGATAAACCCGCCGTGCAAACTGCACATTTAATTTCATCTGCATAATTCACTTTATTTAAAGTCACAGAAGTTACTCTATCATCTTCTTTATTTACTTTTGCAACAATTACTTTTGAAGCATCTTCACCCTTAAACATTTTGTATCCGCCATTTAAAAGCAAAACCATTGCCTCTGCCTTCATTGTGCTTAATGAGTTGTTTTGTTCTGTTTTTACCATGATAAACCTCCGTTAATCTAGAAATTCACTTAAAAAAGTTTTATAGTCTGTCACTTTTGACATTTTGCCATCTTCACCAATAGGAATAGTAGCAAGCAGAACAATTCGCTTAGGATTGAGTTTCACACTATCCAAATAAGATGTTGGCTGTGCAATACTTGAACCAAGTTTACGAGAAATATTTACATAGGCACTTAATGAATCCACAACATTTAAGTACGCGTCTTCAACAGAACTCCCGCATGAAAGAATATCCACATCAGGAATAATAGCAGTATAAGTACCTTCGGCTCTATCATTATATACAATAGTAGGATATACAAATGCCATAAATTTGACCTCGCAAATTAATATTTTTATATCCTTAGTATAATGATGACAAACAAATTTGTAAAGTAATTTTACCTCTCTTTTGTTCTTAACTATATTTTATCATAGTTATACTCGCATTGCAATACCAAAAGTAAAATTAATGTTATAAAGTTTTTAAAAAAGTACTTGACAACCTCACACCAATTTCGCAACTTAATAATAAGTTTAAATTTAGTAATTAACAAAAAAGAAAGCACTGGTTGGTGCTTTCTTTTTGTTTAATTTTTGTTATTATAAGATTAAATTAAAATAACCTTCTTACTTAATCTTCGACAACAGTAGCATCCGTTACTTCCATAACTTCATCGCTTAATTTTGATTTTGGTACAAGTTCACGATATTTAAGAAGTCCAGTACCTGCCGGAATAAGTTTACCAATAATAACGTTTTCTTTAAGACCAACAAGTGGGTCAATCTTATTTTTAACAGCAGCATCAGTAAGTACTCTAACAGTTTCTTGGAACGAAGCAGCAGACAAGAACGAATCAGTTGCAAGCGCAGCCTTAGTAATACTTAAAAGTACACGTTTAGCAGTTGCTGGTTCTTTGCCTTCGGCAAGAACTCTCTCATTCTCAATCTCATACTTATAAATATCAACAAGTTCGCCAGGAAGGATATTCGTATCGCCAGCGTCCTCAACTTTAACTTTTCTAAGCATTTGACGTATAATTATTTCAAGATGCTTATCATTAACGTCAGTACCACCATTTTTATAAACTTTAAGTATTTCACGCATCATATAATCTTGAACGCCCTTAACACCACGAGTTTTAAGAATGTCAGTAGGATTAAGTGAACCATCATTAAGAGGTGTACCCGGTTCAACCATATCGCCAACCTTAACTTTATATTTATAGTTTACGTTACATGCGTATACAATTTCAACAGAGTCATTGCCCTTAATGGTTACTTGACCCTTAGCCTCATCAATATGTTCAACTTTGCCTGCTATTTCAGAAATAGTGGCAACACCCTTAGGCTTACGTGCTTCAAGAATTTCTTCAACACGTGGAAGACCTGCGGTAATATCGTCAGCGGTAGCAGAACCACCCGACTGGAAGACTTTCATAGTAAGTTGTGTTCCCGGCTCGCCGATTGACTGAGCAGCAATAATACCAACTGCTTCGCCAACCTGAATAGTTGAATTAGAAGCCATATCACGGCCATAACATTTAGCACAAACGCCATTTGTTGTTTTGCAAGTAAATACACTTCTAATAATAACTTTTTCAAGACCAGACTTTTCAATCTCTTTTGCTTTTGCAGTGGTGATGAAAGTGTTTGAAGGAATAATAATCTCGCCCGTTACTGGGTGTTTAATATCCTCAGCAGAATATCTGCCAGCAATACGGCTTGAAAGAGATTCAACAATGACAGTGCCATCATAGATTGGGGTAATTTCCATACCCTTAACTTTTTCACCAAGTGCTTCAAAACAATCTTCTTCTTTAACAATTACATCTTGCGCAACATCGACAAGTCTACGAGTTAAGTAACCTGCATCGGCAGTTTTAAGTGCCTTATCAACCATACCTTTACGTCCACCACGAGTTTGAATAAAGTATTCAATCATGCTAAGTCCGTCTTTGTATGATGAACGAATTGGAACTTCAATAATACTACCTGAAGTAGTTGCCATCAGACCAATGATACCAGTCAACTGAGCCATCTGACCAACGTTACCTCTCGCCTTAGAGTCAACCATAATTCTAAGTGGGTTGCCGGCTTCATAACCAACCATAATATTGTTTTCAAACTTAGTCATACAATCTTTCCAGATAGTTTGAAGTTTGTTAGACTTTTCATCGGCAGTTATAAATCCTCTCTTGTACTGTTTTTCAGTTTCAATAGCGGCTGCATTGGCATCGCCTATAAATTCATCTTTCTGCTTAACGTCACGCATATCAAATAGCGAAGTTGTAAGACCTGAAAGTGTAGAGAATTTATAACCTGTGTCCTTTATTCTATCAAGAAGTTTGGCAGTCTCAGTAGTCCCAAGATTATCAAAACAAACTTGAATGATATTGGCAATATCTTTTTTGCCAGCAAGCGCATTGAACTCAGGAAGAGTTCTTTGTTCTGGCGTTTCACGTTTAACAAGTCCAAGATTTTGTGGAATAATATTATTAAATATCATTCTACCAATAGTTGTATCAATTCTTGCTGAGTACTCCTTG
>JAVWAR010000063.1:0-4215 GCA_036649955.1 Clostridia bacterium
TCATTATTAGGTGCGATTGATAGTTCGGCAACTGGTGGTTTGTCGGGTACTATTAATGAAGTTTTTAATACAATTAAAAACGTTGTAAATATTGTAATGCCAATACTATTATCAGTTATTCTAGTATTCGGTCTTATTTACTCAATAATTCTTGGAGTTAAGTATTCTAAGGCAGAAGATACTGGCGCAAGAGATGAGGCTAAGAAAGCACTTATTAATTGTATTCTTGGATTTGTAATTACACTAGTTTTAATTGCTGTAATTTACATTGTTCTTGCAAATATTCAAACTATTTATTCAACATTGGTTAAATAAATATAATAAAGAAACGCGAAAAATTTCGCGTTTTTTTATGTCAATTTTTCGATATAAAATATAGCATAATTGTTATATAGATTTAAATAAAAACAATAAATTAATTTCGTTATTTTATTTGTATATAAAATATTAAAAAATAAAAACACATTACATGAGATTTATATATAAATACTAATAAAATACTTATACTAACTTTTGAAAAGAGGGTCATTTTGTTTGCAAGAATTTCATTAATTTGGTAATATATATCTATATATATTTGCTGGCTTAGAAAGCAATATGACTTATTTGGTCGAATTGTGGGAACTCTAAGTTATTAACTGATAGAATCTATGTTATTTTAAGATAATAAACTAAGGTGAGAGTAATAAGAGGGGTTAACTTATGACAAATCTATTTACAAAGGTAATGCAATCATTTTTGGCAAATGGTGCTGGTGGAGGAGTCGATCCTACTGCTGGTGCAGATAAGTTTGACTTTGGCACAGCAATAATGGGCTTTTTTGGTGGGCTTTGGAATGTTATTGGCGACTGGATAATGAGCCTTGTTTATTCAATTATTAAACTTAGTTGACTTTTTGCAATTTTTTGTTGGCAAACTTGTAGGTATTGAAGTTTGGAACAAATCTTCTGCTGAGATGAGCAAGATGGAACTTCAAGACCTTGATTTAATATTTAGATTTATGTATGACCCGACAGTTCAAAATGTTTTTAAATCACTGATTATTATCGGTGTTGTTCTTGTTATTATTTTTAGTATAATTGCGATAATTCAGGCACAATACAAGGCTGGCAGTGGTGCAGATAAGGCTGATGGTGGCTCTTGGTTTGTTGTTAAGCGTGCGCTTAAATGTTTTGTAATCATGCTTATGGTACCAGTAATGTTGGTTGGTGGAATTCTTGCGTCTAATGCAGTGCTTGCTTCTTTGAATAAAGCATTGAAAAGTGACCCTAATGTTACTTTTGGTGGTCAAATTTTTGTTGCTTCGTCTTATGAGGCGAATAGGTTTAGAGAATATGCAAACAATGGAAAGCGTCAGCCTATTCTTTATCCAAATTCAGTAAAACCATTTACCAAACTTGGTCAAAATGAGTTTACTGGTTATCTTGCTAATAACGAAAATAAATTAGTTTATGTGAAAGACTATCCAATAGATGGAGAAAGTCATGACAGCGATAATGTTAAATGGGCTTATAATACTTGGCAGTTCAATAAAAAATACCAAAATGTGACTATACCATTTGGTGAAACAGTTGTAAGTACGTCAGTAAACGATTGGAAATCTGAGGATGGAACTTCTCCAAATGTCGTAATATATGAAAATGCTAATAAAAAAGAAGGAAAATGGGCGGACGAAGGAAAATGGGCGGACTATGATTTTAGTTATACAGACACAACTGGCGATTATATAAACAAAACAGGTAACAAAACTTCGGGTATTGTTGCACTGCAAGAAGAGTATTTTGTCATGGCTGACATGATTGATTATTTAATTGAATGCAGTGATAAAGTTGTTATTGTAAATTCTAACAATCCATTAATTGAATGGGCAAACGTTTCAGACACTGCTAAGATAGGTGTAGATGGTGTTGAATTTATGGTTGGATATAAAGATGAAAATGTGCTATATAAAACAAATAAATATGCCAAAGACGAATCTTCTGGTGCAGTTTATATCATGGCAAAATTACATAATGATGGGAAATATTATCCTATTAGAAATAATGCTCCAACAATAACGGATAAGTTAGGAAACCCAATTGATAATTCAAGATATTTTCATTCAGAATTTTTAAATAAAGATTATAAAGGCGTAATTGTTGCTCGTGGTATTTTTGCCCAGGGTGATAGTATGAGTGTTGATTCTAGACCAACACAAATTTCAGATAGTGCAACAACTTCATCAGAAAATGTAAACAATGCTTATAGTAAACTTGAATCTAAAAATTATGTAAATAATAATGAAGTTTGTTTAAAAGTAACAAAAGTAACAGAAGATGTAAATAGCGAATTTAAGTTAACGCTTGTTACTAAAGATGACAAAGGTGTGGAAAAGCCTTATCATTCAATCGTTTGTACAACTGGTGGGAAATGGGATAACGCATTATTTTCAAAGTCAGTTAGTTACTTATTTGACAATTATATATCCCCAAATCAACTTTCGACATTTATGGACGGGACTGACACATATTCAATTTTTAATAAAGAAAACGTTTTGTTTAATGTAAATTTAAACGATCTTACTAGTTATGAAACGGTGATTAAAGCATTATCTCCAACGGTGGTGGACCCTGCACTTCCTGAATCTCCTGAACTTGATAAAAAATTGAAAATATCTAAGCCAATGCCAATATACGAATACACATTAAAAGTGTATAGTAGTAGCCCTAAATTAGATAATTTCACTTATAGCAAGACAATAGTTACTAATTTATTGCCAGAGTTTTCTAAGAAAATTGATGATAATAATATTGAACTTAAAATTAAAGATTTATATAGTGATTCTACGTTTAGATATAATTTTAAATTAAATGAACCCATAAGTATAGAAGCCGTGACGAGGTATAACACCATTTGTAGCAACGCCAATGCATTAAGTATTTTAACTAACCCTATATATATAACAAGTGCAAGATATGGTGATAATGAATTTGTTGATACATTACCATTTATATCTCAAACAGGCGGAAGCATATCTCTTGGAACAGAGTATACTTTTGATGGCAATGGAGTTATAACCGGAATAACAGATAATAAAAAATATGAATTAAATTCAGAACTTATTAATTCAAGAAGCAAGTATCTTGTTTTTGTTCGAGATGATTTTAGTAGTAGTCTTGCATTTGATTTCAACCCATCATTTGTACCATCTTCATGGAGATTTAAACTTGGATTTACTACTAGCGTTGAACGAAGTGATATTTATTATTTAACAGGCGGCGAGTTTTTGCTAGATTACAACTTCAATGAGTCACGTGGAATTGCTGTTAAATATCTATTTAATATGAGTGCTATAAATCCTATAATTCTAGTATTCGCAACTGTCTTAATTTTCTCAGTGCTTATGCAAGCAGTATGGGGATTAATTAAACGTATATATGATATTGTCATATTATTTATTGTCATGCCCGGATTTGTGTCTACGATTGCACTTGACGATGGTTCGCGATTTGGAAAGTGGAAAAACAATTTAATAAGTGCCGTTCTTGGTGCGTATGGAGTAATAATTGGGCTCAATGTATTCTTTATATTAGTGCCAATTATAAGAGAGGCATCACAAATTTTTAAAGCCGGAGATATTCCAGGTACACTTGTAAATAATCCATTATTTATTAATCCAACATATATAAACTTTATTGTATATATTATGTTCTTACTTGTTGCATTCACACTTATTAAGAGTGTTCCAAAACTTATTGCATCACTTATTGGTGGTAATGATTACTATTCTGAGGGTGCGGGCGTAAGAGATGATGTAGATTCTGTTAAAAAAGAAGCCAGTGCATTTGTTACTGGTCAGAAAGCAAAAGATACATTTAATAAAATGAAAGGCGATGCAACTGCATTTATTCCGGGTTATGCACTTCTAAAAGAACCTCTTGCAAAAGCCAAAGCAAAAGGGAAGAGTTCTATTGAAAAATTGAGAGATAAGGCAAATATCAATAATAATCCAGAAAGTGAGCATGAAGGTGACATACATAAAGATGAATACTCACTTAATAATGAAAATCAAACGGCTACTAACGATACTGTTGAAAATGCAACAGCCAACATAAATGATGCTAATACTCAGGCAGAAAACGCAGGCAATGCTCAGGCAGAAAACGCAGGCAATGCTGGAAATGTTGGAACTGCAACTGATGAAAAGCCAATCAGCAATATTGCTGATGAAGACAA
>JAVWAR010000064.1:0-4084 GCA_036649955.1 Clostridia bacterium
CCTTAAAAATTCTATAACTATAAAAAAATTAAGTTAATACTTAATTTTTTATTAAGAATATATTTAACAATAATAAACAATTCGTTATTTATATCTTATTTATCACTACAAACGTAGTGAATTAAAAAAAGGAGTATAAATAATGGTAGATTTAGGACAAATTGTCAGTGTGCCAATAATAGTGAGTATTGTCTATTTTTTTATTACACTTTATAAAAGTGTTGTTAAAGATAAAAGTGAAATTTTTTTTACAATGATACCACTTATTGCTGGTGTTTTAGGTGCCATAGTTGGCATAATTGCATATTATGCAGTGCCTGAAATAATGCCTGCTCATAATTTACTTGTTGCAATTTTAATTGGTGGTTCTAGCGGGCTTGCGGCCACGGGGACCCATCAAATTTGTAAACAAATAAAGAAAAATGGCAAACATGTAGATACTAAAAGTTCTGTCGAAGAAACTAATGATATAATTGGTGAAAACGACATAGATACAAAAGAATAAATAATAAAAAAATATTATTAAGTAAAAGAAAGGCAAAACATATGTTTCGCCTTTCTTTATATTCTTTTTATATTGTTCCAGTAAGCAGTAGTGGTATTAAAACTATTGCGATTGTCATAATAATATATAGCCCAAGTGCAACCCAACCAATGGCCTTTTTATTTAATCTTAATTGATAAATGATAAGTATTAAATTTTGAATAATAAATGGAATGGGTATTGCGATAATTGCAACAATAGCAATTACTGCTCCAAATATTGCAAAAATAACATTTCCAGAATCAAGTGATGCAACAAGTAACCATAATAATAATGGAATAAGAAATGCCCCAACCACACTAAAAATTATTGAACGTTTAGCAAAAAAAGTGCTAGTAGAACGTTGTTCAGGATCTGCCTTTATTGTTTTAAATTTTTGATGTGTTTTCTTAAATCTATCAATAACATTAAGAACTTGAAAAATATCGGGTTTCATAAATTTCTCCTTTTCTTATATAATAATATTTTATTTTAATTAAGTCAAGTATATTACAATACAATGAAAATGTTGACGAAAACTTTTTATTATGTTACTCTTTACAAGAGTTTTATACGAAATATTGTATTTAGGAGAATCTTGTGCAAGATATTAAAATTAAGAATGAACAGAATAATTTTAAGTATAGAGTTTGTGGACTAATTAAAAAAGATGATAAATTCTTATTGATTAAAATGGACAATAATAATTTTTATTGTTTGCCGGGTGGGCATGTTGAAATTGGTGAAAGTTCAATAACTGCGCTTAATAGAGAGATGTTAGAAGAAACGGATATTCAAGTGGGGAATGCGCATTTATTCTCATTACATGAAAATTTCTATAAAAAAGTAGATAAAACATTTCATGAAATTGGGCTTTATTATTTAGTTGAACCAACTGATAAAACTTTTAATACAAAAAATTGGATTAAGAAAGAAAATGATAAAGGAGTTATGAAAAATTTGTCATTTGAATGGTTTACAAGTGAAGAAATTAAGAATTGCGATTTTAAACCAACTGACATAAAAAATTTGATTACCAAAAACCAATTTAATACTTTTAACCACATTATATGTGATGAAAGATAGATAATAAAAAGCAGTGACTATATCACTGCTTTTTTATTAATTAATATTATGTAAGTTTAAAGTGATTCATTTTCACTTGAACTTAAAATATCTTTGTGCTATTATGATGTGAAGTATGAAAAAATTATTTAAATATTTTAAAAATTACAAAAAAGAAATAATTATTGCACCACTTTTTAAATTTATTGAAACAATAACTGAACTTATAATTCCGATTATTGTTGCAAATATGATTGATATTGGTGTTAGTAATAAAGATTTTAATTACATTGCTATATGGGGCAGTGTTGTTGTGGGTTTAAACATTATTGGCATTATTACATCTTTTATTTGTCAAAAATATGCGGCACGTGTGGCGGTCGGGTTTGGCGCTGAAATAAGACAAGATATGTTTGCTCATATCAACACATTTTCTCATGCAGAACTTGATAAGTTTGGCACTGCAACGCTTAATAATAGAATTACTCATGACGTAAATCGTGTCGAAACTGCCGTTGGTATGTTTATAAGAATGGTAGCCAGAACTCCATTTTTAATTATTGGTTCTGCTATAATGGCAATGATAATTAATTTAAAATTATCTTTAATATTTTTAATTATTGTCCCATTAATTATTGCTGTTGTTTTTATTATTCTTAAACTTACAGAACCATTATATGATAAGTCACAAAAAAATTTGGATAAAGTATCTGAGATTGCTCGGGAGAATTTAACTGGTGCGAGAGTTGTAAGGTCGTTTAATCAGCAAGATTATGAAGAAAATAAGTTTGTTAATTCTGCCGAAAATCTTCGTAAATCAATGAGTAAAGTTGTTAACATTTCCACTCTTTTAAATCCGCTTACAGGTATTATTTTAAACTTTTCAATTATTGCCATTATTTGGTTTGGTGGATTTCAAGTAAATATAGGTGGGCTATCACAAGGTCAAATTATTGCATTTATAAATTACTTTACGCAGATTGCCGCAGCATTGGTAAGTCTTGCAAACATTATCATTGCATTTATCAAGGCATTTAATTGTGCTGATAGAATTAATGAGGTTTTTGATACTAAAACAACAATATTGGAACCAGTAGCATGTGATGCGAAAGCGCTAGATAATGATAATATTAATTTGCAAGATAGCAATTTGGTAAAAGTTGCACCAATAACAAGTAATAATATTGAATATAAAATAGAATTTGAGCATGTATCTTTTGCGTATGGTGACAATTCAAAATATGCAATTAAGAACTTAAACTTAAAAATTGCAAAAGGTGAAACGATTGGAATTATTGGTGGTACTGGAAGTGGTAAAAGCAGTATCACATATCTTGTTATGAGATTTTATGATGCAACTATTGGCAAGGTTAGGGTTGATGGAAAAAATGTCAAAGATTATTCTTTTCAAGAACTTAGAAATAAAATAGGAATTGTTCCACAGAATGCAGTATTATTTAGGGGCAGTCTAAGAGAGAATTTAACATGGAGAAAAGAGTCTGCTACTCAAAGCGAAATTGAAAAAGCCATTAGAATTTCTCAAAGTGAAGATTTTGTAAAAGAGTTGCCCGATGGGCTTGAACATAGAGTACAAGCGGGTGGCAAAAACTTTTCAGGAGGTCAAAGGCAACGCTTAACTATTGCACGTGCACTCGTTGGTGATCCTGAAATACTTATACTTGACGATAGCGCCAGTGCTTTGGATTTTGCAACTGATGCAGCGCTTAGAAAGGCAATCAAACAAGAAACCAAAAATTCTACGGTTCTACTTATTTCTCAAAGAGCAAATACGGTAAAAAATGCAGACCAAATTGTTGTTTTGGATAATGGTAATATTGTAGGTATTGGAAAACACAAAGAGTTGCTGGAAAATTGTTCAGTTTATAAAGAAATTTATAATTCACAAACCAAATAGGTGAGAAAATGAAAATCATTAAGAAACCTGCTAAAATAAAAAATATCAAAGAAGAACGAATTTTTAAAAGATTGCAACGCGAAATTGCAATGCTTCCTGCACCTTCATTTAATAATCCAGAGCATGCACAACCAGTAGAAGTTCCATCGGTAGTAGTTCCGTCATCAGTTCAAATGGCAACGAATGATTTACATAAAGAAGCAAAACAAGATAAACCCTTTGAACAACAGATTATTTTGTCACAGCCTGCACCGAAAATTGAAGTTATAGCATCAATAAAAAAACCAAATAAGGCATCTATTATTAAACGAATAATGGGCTACTTAAAAAAATATTGGTATTTAATGGCACTTACAATTTTATTTGCGTTTGTTAATTCTGCTTTTGAAGTTTTAATTCCATTATTTATAGGTAAAGCAGTTGATAATGTTGTAAGCGCTGGTGCTGTAAATTTTCAAGGCATACTTAATAATATAATTGTTATTGCAATTTGTGTCCTAGGTTTTGCATTATTTAAGTGGCTAACATCAAAAGTCGCCAATGATATGTCGTATAAAATTGAAAAAAATCTAAGAATTGAT
>JAVWAR010000065.1:0-3892 GCA_036649955.1 Clostridia bacterium
GATGATTATGAAAAACTTCAAGAATTTGCTCGTTTGACGACAATCCAAGCGCACGCAAAAATACAGTACCCAATAATTTACGAGTCCTGTCCAAATGCACCCAAATAACGCCGTTTGTATCTTCTTCCCATTCAATCCATGCACCACGATATGGCATAATTGAAGTAGTGATAACTTCGTTACCAGTTTTATTAAGCCCTTTCTTACAATAAACACCGGGGCTTCTAACAAGTTGGCTGACAATCGCACGCTCTGCACCATTAATAATGAAAGAACCATTATCTGTCATAAGCGGAATATCACCCATGAACACTTCTTGCTCAACAACTTCGCCAGTTTCTTTATACACCAAACGAACCCTTACCTTCAATGGTAATGAGTACGTTGAATCATGAACTATACATTCATCAACAGAATATTTAGGTGTGCCAGTAACAGTATGGTCAAGGAAGTGCAATTCAACACGACTATCCTTGTTATCTTCACGCCCTTCGCTTCTATTAAGATTATCCGTATCTGTAATCGGAGAGTAATCTCTAAGTACGTCTTTAATGCCCTGAGTAATAAACTTTTGATAAGAAGTTTTCTGAACCTCTACCAAATCGGGAATATCAAGAATTTCATCCACATGTCCAAATGTGTATCGTTCCTGTCTTCCATATTTTACCTTTTTTACTTTAACGTTTTTGTTTGGCATTATTCGTTCTCCTTAAAAAATAAAATGATGATTTATGCAAAGCGGGCAAACAATTTTGAAGTTTATGCCATTTGCTTATTAAGTTAATTGCTTCTATGAAAAATGTGACTAATCACAATTTCCCATAATAATAGCACTTAATATCTTAACATTGCACGCAAGCGTTGTCAACAGGTTTTGCAAAGAAAAAAAAGATAAATAGAACAAAAATGAATTTTTCTCCTATTTTTCTCATTTTTTTGTTGTTTTTTTGTTATTGATATAAATAGTCTTTATAATACACCCAATTTATATCAGCCAAGTAATTGTCTTTATTTTTAACAAATATTTGAATACTTTTATTAAAGTCCATTCCTAGTATTCCAAAAACTGCTGAGTTTTCAGCAATGGTTGGAACTGAAAGTGCCTTTATGTTTACACTTGCAATCGCACTGCAACCTGAAAATGCAGAATTTCCAATAGATTTTAGTTGTTCACCAAGTATGACGGAATTCAATTTTAAATTATCAGTGAATGCAAACTCACCAATATCTAAAATTTTAGGCAAATCAATGTTTATAATTTCATTATTTCCTCTGAACGCATATGCTCCAATACTTGTTGTTTCGCTAAAATCAAATGAAGGAATATTTGCCGCATAACTAAACGCACTATTGCCAATAGTTGTAATTTTCCCAACACTCAATACTTTAAGAGAACTATTTTTATCAAACGCGTTATTTGGAATTTTTGTAATACTCTCCGCCCTAAACAATGAAAGTGATGTATTTTCTGCAAAAGTATATTCACCTATTTCTTTTAGTGACGAACCAAACTCCATTTTTGATAATGAACTACATTTATAAAAAGCATGTTCATAGACTTTATCAACTCCATATGCACCAGAATATTCAATAACTACATCTCTTAAACTACTACATTCTGCAAAAGCATATTGCTTGATTTCACGAACGTTTGTTGAAATGTTTATTTTTCTTAAACTACCACATTTTGCAAAAGTGTATTCATTTATTACAAGCAAAGCCTCTGATAGCGAAATGTTTTGCGCGCAAGCATTATAAAAAGCATACCTTTCAATATTGGTAACCGAATTTGGAATCGTTATATTCGTGAGCATTGAATTGTAAAACGAATATTCATTAATGGTTTTAACTGACGCTGGAACTATATAATTTTCGCTTTTACATGGTGGCACTACAATAATGGTCTTTCCAGATACATCCAAAACGACACCATCTTCACTTATATAGTTTGCGTTATTAACGTCAATGCTTTCTATTCTTGAATTTTCAAAACTTTTAAAAGTAAAATTTGTAAGTTTTGGCGCTTCAATTTTTCTGATTGAGCATCCAGTAAATACATTGTCTTTTAATGAAAGTAGACCTGATAAATTTAACGACCTCATTTTAGTGCAATTAAAAAATGCTCTACTTCCTATTGTTTCAATAAACTCTGTATTTAATTTGCAAAGAGATGAACTTTGATAAAAAGCATTTTCACCAATTTCTCTTGCAGATAAAGGCAGTACAACTTCTTCTACTTTTTTATTTTTAAAAACGTTATCGCCAAGTTTGTTGTTTTCTAATTGAACACCTGAAAAATCATATCTTAAAACATTGAGCGAAGACAGCGACTGCTGTTCTTCTTGGGACAAAGCAGTTCCACCTTTAATCGTTATACTCTTTTCATCTTTACTAATTAAACTCACATTAATTGGTTCATTATTTTTATTTATAATTTTACTAAATACCGCAATGACCATCGTTGAATTATCAAAGGATGTTTTTTCTGTTACTTTATGGTTTAAAGAATCGTTAGTCATATACCAGCCTATAAATTCATAACCCTCTTTCGCGGATACAGGCAACATGGCAAGTTCTTCACCTTTTGTTAAATGGCGCGCCATAACAATTTGTCCATCACTATAAAAAGACACAACAACATTACCATTGGTTGTTGCTATGGTTTTTGAAAAAAATATTCCAGCAAGTACTGCAACTATAACCGAAAACAAAAGACATCCATATAGTACAAATTTTCTCATACTATTATTATATATAAAAAATATATAAAGCACAACGGAAACGTCATGCTTTTATTTTTTCATTATTTTTTTATGCTTTTTAATAATACTGATGAGTCTTGAAATAAGCAATACTATATATGATGCCAGAGTAAATGCTATAATATAAATAAGCAAAAATATAACATATGGAACTTTGCCATATATTGCACTAAACCCAAACAATGTACATGGAAAGTATGGTGAAATAAAAAACATGTTAAATGTTTGACCGTTTAAAACACCGGAATTAAATACAATAATATTTAAAATCAATGCCATGCCAAGTACTACCAAAAAGACATAAAAACCTTTAAGTAATGTTTTAAAATCAAACTTAAATTTACCACTAGCAAGAATATAAATACCAACTACAAACATTTCTGAATGATGTAGCATTGTTTGAATATTAATGCCCAGTGTGCTTGTAAAAACATCGCCCGGCATAAGCATAACAGCCATCCCTGCAAACAATCCATAAGTTCCAAGAAAAGAATACAAACAATCCCTGAACTTTCCTTCTTTTAAAACACCTGCAAGTAGCATGACATACATAGGCACTGAGCAAAACTGAAACGGAAAACTATACCACTGATAAGACCACGCTCCACTATCTACATTAAATGAAAAACTAAGTTGTTTATAAATTTCAAACGCTATCATAATTAAAGATATTGAAATAAGAAAAATTTTATTTTGTTTCTGTGTGGCTTTCTTTGCATAAACGCCAACGACAATACTGGCAATAATCATAATTGCTAGCCATAAAAAATGAAACCATCCATATGGTGTTGGCGTTTCCATTTTTATATTTATTAGTTTTAAAAAATTTTCGAAAGCATTCATGTTCTTGTCCTTTGATATGACCATTATAAAAAAAAGAAACAATTATGTCAAACTTAATTGTATTTGACAAAATTATTTCTTTGACATTAATAATAACTTAATATATTTTACAAATATCAATATTATTATAATAATGACTGCAAATATCAATATATGATTTACCTTTTATATTTGCTAATTCTAATATAGCAAAATAATCATCTGCGTCGATTGTTTTACCGTTTAAATGCATCTCAGTGAAAATAAAATCATGTTCTTCGCATGAAGCAATAATTGTACTATCAAAT
>JAVWAR010000066.1:0-3847 GCA_036649955.1 Clostridia bacterium
CTATCTAATGATTTAAAACAACATAAATCCTATGGTAATTTTTCTTTAGGCGAAAGCTATAGAAATATGATATGTTCAATTATTGTAATATCCGAATATACAAAAAAACTAGATATAAATAGTTTTATAATAAATACAATAATAGATGCGATTTTTTAGCAACAAGTGCTATCAAAAACATGCAGACAGACAATTTGACTTAAATAAAAAAGGCCTGATAAATCAAGCCTTTTTTTTATTTATGAAATTTCTTTGAGTTATAAAGTATGCAATAAATTATACTTTCAACAATTAACATAAGCGTAATGACGCACGGAACAATATAATTTAAGTGATTGTACAATGGGTCAGTAAAAGAGGTGAAACCTAATTGCAAATTAATAGAATATATTATTACTAAAAATTGTACAGTAAATAGTAATGCAAACAAAATTGATACACGCGGAGCAAATCTAGCAACATGTTTTTTAAATGGGTTAATTAAATAGATTATTGAACTTAACAATGGGAAAAGTGAAAGGAATGAAAATCCAATAATAAAGTATATATATGTTCCCATCATGGTGTTATCAACTACCTGATAATTATTTAGGGTAAGGTAGGTAAGCGCCAATAAAAATGACATAAAGAAGAACGTTATCCAATTTCTTACCATTCTTATTTTATTTGTTAAAATATAAGTTTTAGTGTCGGTTGGTTCATTATCTGCGTGTGAATATAATTTAACTGAGATTCCTTGCATTTCAAATTTATCTTTTAACTTTGATATACTTGTTGGTTCTCTTCTTTCTTTTCTGTTTATTTCTTCTTGATTTTCAGTATTTTCAGTCTTAGAAGTATTATCAGTAGAAACCGTTGTAAAAGAAGTCAATTTATCAAGAGATTCTCTATATTTTGCGTCTGCTTTATATTTGATAGGATATGAATCAATAAAACGTTCAGGTTGTTTCTCTACGTCGTCATCCTTTTCAATTTCTGGCATTATTATTTTTTCAGCATTTTCAACTTCAAGTTTATCACTGATTTTTTCAAAATTTATATTATCACTATCTGTAAAGAATGATGCTTGTTTTATTGTGTTTGTTGATGAGGTAGCATTATCATCAATGATACTATTACTATCATTGTTTTTATCATTTTCATCAAAATTACTACTTACTATATCGCTTGTTTTAGGTGAGAAAACAACATTTTGCTTTGAGCCTTCGGCTTTGAAATAATTGTTTTTATTAGAAATGAATTTTGAAATATCAAATTTTGTGTCTTCATTTTCTATTTCAATGCCTGTATTATTGTTTGGTTGTGTTTCTTGTAGGTCTTTTTCTATTTTGGTATTATCATCTTTTTCAGTTGCATTTGTTATATCTTTTGAAGGAACAAAACTATTGTCAATTTTACAATTATTGTAAGATGGAATAATATCATCAAGCGAATAAGAAGTTTCATCATCGTCATCTTCATTTTCTATGTAATTTATTTCATTTATTTTAGTATTATCTTCTTGTTCAGGTATATCTATTGAAGAATCTGTAAAAAAGTTTTCTTCTTTATTTTCGTCATCATTTGTAGTAATTTCTTCTATATCATCGTTAGATATTTCTTCTATATCATTATCTTCATTATAATGAGGTATATCCTCTGGTTCTTCATAATCCTCTAAAACAAATGAAGCATCATCATAAAGTTCATCAATCTTTGGTTGAATGGCAATCTCTTCATCAGAATTCTCTTGATTGTCTATAAATGATATATTTTCGTTATCATCTTCTTTAAAATCAATATCTTCTTTTAAATCATCAGCCTCAATTTCATTAATGCTAGAAATCTCGTCTTCATTTTCAGTTTCGATATTTGCGTTTTTGCTTAAATTTTGTTCATTGTTCTCAATAGTAGAAGTGGTAACATCAAGTTTTGGCAATTCAATATCTGATAATATCAGGTTATCTATAACAAGTTTTGAGCGTTCCCAATTTAATTGGTTTTCTTTTAATAGGTCTTGTCCTTTTTCTGATAAATCATAATAATGCCTTTTACCGCCAATTTCGCTATCTTCCCAAAAAGAGGTAATAAATTCCTTGTCTTCAAGTCGTTTAAGACAACTATAAAGTGTTGGTTGTTTTAATTCGTAAGTTCCACTGCTTTTAGTATCTATTTCTTTACATATTTCATAGCCATATTTATGACCACTTACAAGCGTTTTTAAAATTATTGTATCAATGTTCCCGCGTAGCAAATCGCCATCAATTTCAAGCGCAACACCATCATTAATTTCACTACCCTTATTGTCGGAAATAAGATTATCTACCATGTTTCGTGAAGTAACCCAATTATTCTGATTTGTTCTGTAAAGTTCAATGCCAAGAGGTGTAAGAGAATAATAATGCCGTCTGCCACCAATGTCACTATCCGTCCAATATGATGTAATAAATTCTTTTTCTTCAAGACGTTTAAGACAACTATATAAAGTTGGCTGTTTTAATTCATATTTTGCATTACTTAAAATTTCAACATCATGACAAATCTCATAGCCGTATTTATCGCCGTTTAATAAGGTTTTTAATATAATTGTGTCAATATGACCTCTGATTAAATCACTATCAATACCTGACATGTTTTACCCCTTATATATTTAATATATAAAGTATATCAGTTGTGTGACATAATAGTCAAACAAAATTATAAAACTTATTAACTTGTAACACAATACAGAGTATATTTGACATAATATATCAAATATTTATGTTTTTAGTTTTGGTTTTTATGATTATTATGATAGGATTAAGTATATAATCTTAATGCAGACAGATAGGGGATTAAGTATGATTGAGCCATCAAAAATTGAAAGAAGCGACAGAAAAACATTATCTATATCTATTACTAAACTTGGTCAATTAAAAATAAAAGCGCCTAAAAATATGCCCATTGAGCGTATTGTGCAATTTTATAATGATAAAGAGGTATGGATAAAAAACAAATTAAGTTCTATTAGATTAAACTTAAATAATTATCAAGAAGTTATTGAATATAAAAAAATTTTGTTGTATGGTAACAGATATCCATTATTTGTATCGTCTGCCGTAAATAAAATTGTCATTGATGATGAAGAGCGTGTTTTATTACCACAAAAATTCAATGAAGAAAAAAAATATAAAAGTTTAAAGTTATGGTATAAGAAACAGGCAAAAGCCATTCTAAATGAAAGAATAGATTATTTAAAAAAATCATTAAAATTAAATCCAACAACAATAAGAATTTCTGATTCAAAAGGAAGATGGGGTTCATGTAATAGTAAAGGGATAATAACTTTAAATTTTAGGGTTATAATGTTGCCACCAAGAGTTATTGATTATGTTATAATTCATGAATTGGTGCATTTGCTTGAAATGAATCATTCCAAAAAGTTTTGGAGTGTGGTTGCAATGGTATATCCTGAGTATAAAACAATGCGTGAAAAAATAAAGGAGTATACGTTTGCGTTAACACTGTTTACCAATTAAAATATTTATATAAATATAATTAAGGTATAATAATTTTATAAAGTAAGTCATTAAGGGCTTACTTTTTTATTGTAAATTTATATTAACATAAAGACGTTTGACTTTTTATAGAATGATAGAAATGTAAAAAGTAGGGTTAAGTGCAGATAAAATTGGTTAGAATTTAGTAGGGGCAAGTATTATATAAATAGGGTTAAAGTATTAGAGAAAACAATAAAAGCAAAATTATGTTGGAATATTTTTAAGATGGGCATTTTGTTGTTTTAGACTAAGCGCAGATAAAAAGGTTAGGTTTATAGGAGTGGTAAGTATTATATATAGAGGGTTAAAGTATTAGAGAAATCAATAAA
>JAVWAR010000067.1:0-3783 GCA_036649955.1 Clostridia bacterium
GTTAGTTATGCTGGTAGTGCAAACTATTCAGCAGGTACTATACTTGTTGATATTACAATAAACAAGGTAAAAATAAGTGTTGACGAAAATCTTGTTATATATAATCCACTATTTGTAAATCAACCTATTGATGGAACTCTTGTAAAAACGTTCATTGCAATGTTTAATGGTACAGATATAACAAACGATGTTGTAATTACTGCACCAGAAATTACGGCTAGTGCTATTGGTGATGTTGAAGTAACATTTACATTTACACCAAACAATAGTAATCTTGTAGAAACGACGGTTGTTAAAATTTTAAACGCTAGACTTATTATTGTTAATTACTTAGATGCAACTAACAATATCTTGCAAACAAATTCTATAAAATTCGGTGATACGGTTACATATGCGGGTGTTAATCCAACCAAAACAAGTACATCTCAATTTAGGTATGACTTTACAGGATGGAGTGATAACGGAATAGATGTTAAAACTGATATTGATATAAAACCAATTTTTGCCGAAATAACTAATTCTTACAATATAATGTTCCATTCAAATGGACAAATATTTAACACACAAACTGTTGAATGGGGTAAATCTGCGGGATTAATTGCAGTGCCAGAACTTGAAAATAAATTATTTAAAGGCTGGTATAGAGTAGAAAATTCTGATAGTGAAAGCAATGTGTTTATGTATAGCCAAGTAATTAAAGAGGAAACTCACGTCTATGCATACTTTATTGATATTCCTGCATTTTTAACTGGCATAACATACTCACCAAATACTAGACTTTCAAGTATTTTATTTACGGGTAAAGATGCCGATAAGTTCGTTTGGAATTCGCCAGAAGAATTTCTTTATGCGACCAAAGAAAATGTTGCGCCTACGTTCCATAAAGTTACGTATCGCTATAACAATGGTGTAGGAATGATTTCAAAACAAATTGATGTTAGAGTCGTTGTTGCGAAAGCAGAAATAAACCTTGTAGGAGTTGTTTTTGAAAAACAATCATTTGTTTATGATGGAACTACTCACTCAATAGTGGCAACCGGTTATGACGATAAACTAGTTTCTGTATTCTATACAAATAATGATAAAACAGAAGTTGGAACGTATGTCTTAACTGCAACATTTAAAACGAAAGATATTGACAATTATGTATTGGCTGAAAAAGTATTAACAGCAATTATGGAAATTCGTGCAGACAAGGTTGTAAATAAAGACACAAACGGAGATATTACATCTTCAATAGAAAGTCCTAATGGAATTGTACCGAATGCTGATTTTATATCAACAGAGGTTAATGAAATATTGAAGTTTGAAAATATTAATAATTTTATTTCTTCTAATGTTGCTCTAACCAATTATAAAATTACAAGTTTTATAAATTTGAAATTAGTAAAAGGTGATAAAGAAGTTAAAATTGATAGTACTGTTACAATTAGAATTCTTATTACTGGTGATATGAAAATAAAAGATACATATAAAATTGCGCTTCTTAAACCACAAGGAGTTGATGGTGCGAATAACGCAGCCGATGCAAATACAAATATTGTAATACTAGATGCTACTTGCGATGGAAACTATATTGTATTTAATACTTCTGAACTTGGTGACTTTGCGGTTCTTAGTGACGAAGGGGTTGTTGCTCCAACAAGTAATAATTCATTAATTATTATTATTGGTGCGTCAGTTGGTGCGATTGTCCTTCTTGGAATAATTATAACAATTATAGTTGTACGTAAGAAAAAACGATCAAAATAATTACATATAAATAAAAAAAAGAAAGAATAAAAATTCTTTCTTTTTTTATAATTTAATTTTTTAATTTTTTATATAATTTAATTTGCCATTATATTATAAAATATGTTAAAATGCAAAAAGACATTCACAAAGGATAAGTAAAAAATGAAAGTTAAAGTTGTAAGCGTTATTGCGATTATTATTGTCGCTCAAATACTATTAAGTGGTTGTTCAGTAATGATTAAAGATACAAAGGTTCTTAGTAGTAAGTCAGGCAATATTGATAAAATAAATAATGAGATAGTGTCAAAGTTAGATTTATCAGTGTTTGGAATTGAAAAATTGAGTTTGCCACCAATGGATGCAAAATTACTTTCTGAAAACATAGAAAACCAAAATACTGGCAGAACAAATGAATGCGTTAATTATAGTGCGCTTATAAATAATGTAACTCAGAAAGAGTTTATTTTATTACTGAAATTTATTGTTTTAGATTTGAAAATAAATTGCAATATTGATGGTATATCAAATCAGTTGCAGGTGATAAATGAGGAAAATATTCAATGCTCCTACAATAAACAGTCCGACAATAAAATATCATTTTTTGCACTTAAAGAACATAATAATAAGTATGTGCAATCATCGTTACTATTAAATGATGATAAATTATTGTTTGCGTTAACTTTAAAAAACAATATTGACTAGTAATTTTTTTTCACAGGTATTGCATATGTGTTTTATTTATGATATAATACAATTATTAAGAGGTGATTAATATGTTGACTCGTGATGAAGCGATATGTATTACAAGTGTAATTTATGATAGAAGGGATCAAATTGATACCATGCGTGAACAACTTCGTATTATGACTGAAATAATAAATAATAATGGGTTTTCTGGGGTATCTTATGAAAATGAGAAAAAGGTATTAAATGCTACAAAGAATGCGCTTTTGATTGCTCAGAGTGCATTAATAGAAGAGGAGTCAGCGCATTTAATTGACTTGCTTGATTATAAGATAAGTGAACATAAAAAATTAATTATGCCTTCTCGTCCTCTTACTACCAGTGTGGAAAATGATGCAATCAACAAAGAAGAGGCATTGTTTGTTAAGGAACTTGAAGAAGAAAGAAGAGATTTTTTGAGATTCAACAGAACTAAATATACTATGGATTATAATGGGTTTACAAGTCAAGACGGAAATGAAAGACAATATTAAAAGCATAGAATTATCTATGCTTTTTTATTGTTCGCAATGGTGAAAACAATTTTTCTAATTTGTGGTGTTTATTTTCAAGCAAAGATAATATTATATCAGAACCGGTAAATGAATTTATTATACCATTTGCACCACAACTAAAAAAATAAAACAAATTCTTGTGTGTTGTTTTGCCAATGAGTCCTAAATTGTTGTCGGTACTTCCAAAACATCCGCAAAAAGATGTAGATAATTTTATTTGTTTAGCATACTTAGGTAAAAGATTTTTTAAATCAATCAAAAGTTTATTATATTTTTTTTCAGCATCTTTTTCGTTGATATCTTTTTCATTATATTTGGTATCTTCGCCTCCAAAGATAATCCTATTATCCGGTAACATTCGCATGTAGTGGTAGGGGTCGCCATCGTCTTGAATAAGTGTGTTGTTATATATGATATTGTCCGCTACGGGGTCAGTTACGACGCTATATGTGATAAACCTTTCGCATAAATCTGTTTCATTTATAAGTTCATAATTAAAACCCGTTGCGAGTATAACTTTATTTGCAGTTATTGTATTATTAAAGGCTGTTTTTGCCAGCCATTTCCCACGTACAAGTTTTAAACTTTTTATATTTGTGTTTTCATAAATATTATTTTGATTTTTTGAACTTTCAATCATTTGTTTTGTAAATAAGTAAGGGTTTAGTTCTGCGCCACCATTTTCACAATATATTCCATTTATTAACGGAAAGCTAAACGGGTTGGAGCGACTATCAATTAAGGTGCATTCAAAAGCGTGGTTTTTTCTAAACAAGTATTCCTGTTCGATATCCGGTTTTGAAAAAATGTT
>JAVWAR010000068.1:0-3762 GCA_036649955.1 Clostridia bacterium
ATAATCCCAAGCGCCTGTTTTTTTGTAAGCGCCATGGCCTGTTACGGCAATTATTTTATTGATGCCTCTTGCTTTTAAATCTTTAGATATATCCTCTATTTTGGCAATTGCTCCTACCCCAAAATAAACTAAAGTTTTAGAGCGTATTTCCCTAACTTCATTTATATTAATATCTTTCTGCCACATAATTTCCCCCTTAATAACTTATACTACTACTATATTATAAGATTGTTTTTCTTTTTCTTGCTCGTCATATGCGTTTATTCTTAGCGAACTTACTATTTCATTATATAATTCGTCCGTGCTCATTTTATTAAGTTCTTCGGGCATAATGATTTTACGTACAAAGCCACAAACATGGCCAGTGCGTTTTTCTTTACTCCATCTTGGTGAAGAAAAATAGCCACCTTTGATATTATATATTACTACTGGTACATTTAGTTTTTTTAGTAGTTTAGATGTTGATGGTTTTATATAACTCATGTCGCCTGAAAAAGATTTATTTCCTTCTGGAAACAGACCAATGGCGCTACCTTGTTTTATAACTGAAAAAATATCTCGAATTGTTGCGGGGTCTAAACTTGATTTTGTTATTGGAATAGGTGATACTGCATATTTAATTAATTTACCTAATACGGGTATTGTTGTGATATGATCGCTCATGACAAAATATATTGGATTTTTAAATGATTTTGCTATAAAAAATGCGTCATAGTCTGTTGTATGGTTACCAAGAACTATAAATGGTGGTTTTATATCGCACGAAGTATATTTATAGTTGAATCTTTTTTTTATCATTAAAGAAATTATAGGTCTGGCAAGAGTGTTTATGATTTTATGTCTTAATTTTATTTCTATCATTTTTACCTCGAAAGATATTATATCAAAAAATTTTTTATAAGAAAAGTGAATTACAATATTATATAAGTATTAATTCATTTTACAGAGTTCAGAGCATGTGTTATAATGAAAATAATTCAAATTATTAGGGGGAATGTTTTTAGTATGGATTTATTTAAAAAATGCTCAGAATTTAAAATGGCTGATGAGGCACGTGAGAAGGGTATTTATCCATATTTTCATATGCTTGAATCTAAACAAGATATTGTTGTTGAAATGGAAGGCAAAAGGGAAGTCATGATTGGTTCAAACAATTATCTTGGACTTACATCAAATGAAGAAGTTATTAATGCAACCATTTCTGCAATTAAAAAATTTGGTACAGGTTGCAGTGGCAGTAGGTTTTTAAATGGGACTCTTACAATGCACGTTGAACTTGAAAAAGAACTTGCTGAGTTTTTACAAAAAGAAGATTGTGTTACAATGTCTACTGGTTTTCAAACAAATCTTGGTATTATTAGCGCTATTGCTAGTCGCGCGGATGTTATTATGTGTGATAAAGAGAATCATGCTTCAATATATGATGCGTGTAGGCTAAGTTATGCAGAATTGGTTCGCTATACACACAACGATATGGAAGATCTTGAAAACAAACTTAAACTTGTACCAGAAAATAAAGGTATCTTAATTGTTACTGATGGCGTTTTTAGTATGAGTGGTGAAATTTGCAACTTACCTAAACTTGTTGAACTTAAAAAGAAATACAATGCAAGGCTTATGGTTGATGACGCGCACGGACTTGGTATTCTTGGTGCACATGGCAGAGGTACTGCGGAATTATTTGGACTTGAAAAAGATGTTGATATTATTGCTGGAACTTTTTCTAAATCTCTTGCTTCTCTTGGTGGTTATTGTGCATGCTCTCATCAGGTTGCAGATTACATTAGACATTCATCGCGTCCGTTTATTTTCAGTGCTTCAATTACTCCTGCAAGTGTTGCGTCTGCGCTTACTTCACTTAGAATTATTAAACGTGAGCCAGAAAGAATTAAGGCGCTTAAAGACATTTCAGATTATATGAGAAAATGTTTGAAAGATAGAGGCATTACTTTTAAAGAAAGTGTTACGCCAATTATTGCGATTTATACATATGAACCCGAACTTACACTTACTGCATGTAAGAAATTGTTTGATGAGGGTGTTTACGTTAATCCAGTTCTTCCACCAGCAACACCAGTTGGTGAGTGTTTAATTAGAACAAGTTATACGGCAACTCATACAAAGGCACTTATTGAAGAGGCTGCTGATAAAATTCTAAAAGTATTTACAGAACTTAATATTGTTAAGTAAACTATAAAATAAAAGATAAAAAAAGACCAGTTTTGGTCTTTTTTTATACAAAATAACTAAAATTAATACTTTCTAAGAAGTCCAACAACCACGCCTAAAATATCAACATTTGTAGTATAAATAGGCTCAAAAGTATCATTTTCGGGTTGTAAACGAATTTGATTTTTTTCTTTAAAAAAACGTTTTACTGTTGCATTACCATCAATCATAGCAACCGCAATTTGACCATTTTCAGCAGTAGATTGTTTTTTTACAATTATTTTATCACCATTGAAAATGCCTGCATTAATCATACTTTCACCTTGAACGCTAAGTATAAAAAGGTCTTCCTGATTAAAGTATTCTTTTGGCAAGGCAAGCAATTCTTCAACATTTTCTTCTGCAAGGATTGGAACACCTGCTGCAACTTTGCCTATCAAAGGTATAGAAACACTTTTTGACTTTTTCGCATTGGATATAATCTCTATGGCGCGATTTTTAGTGCCAGATTTTTTAATTTGACCATTTTTTTCTAGTTTTGTTAAATAGTATGCAATAGTCGCCGTTGAACTGACCGATACACCTTTACACATTTCTCTTACAGATGGTGGATACTTATTAATCTCTGTGTATGATTCAATAAATGCTAAAAGGTTTTTTAACTTTTTTTCAGTTGTTTGTGCCATTTTTGCACCGCCTTATTTTAATATATTTTAGTATAACATATTGTTTTTGATTTGTAAACATCTGTTCGATAAATTATTTTTATTCTTTACAAAATTGTTTTTTTGTTATATAATAAACCACAGAGGAAAATGGTATGAATAATATTAAAAATAAAAAAATGTGTGAATTAGATGACACTAAGGTTTGCGATAATTGTAGAGAATGTGAAAAATGTGATTTAGATCCAACAAAAATATGTGATAATTGTGGTAAATGTATAAGTAGTTATAAAACCGATGAAAAAGGTTTCGTAACGGTTAAAGTAGATAAAGTTGATTTAACGGGATTAAAATTAAAAGATTTGCTAAGTGCTTATGGACTTGATGATTTAATTGAAGATGGACAAAAATAATTTTTCACAAATATTTTGTATATTACAAAAAAACTAGACAAGTTTGTCTAGTTTTTTTATGGACAAATATTAATTGTGGCAGGGGAGACGCGATTCGAACACGCAACCTACGGTTTTGGAGACCGCTACTCTACCATTGAGCCACTCCCCTAAATATTCCCATGTGTTTTAGTTTATCACACAGGTTGGTTGGTGTCAATTATTTATCATAAATCATTTGATTAAAATGCAATTCTTAGTTATAATGGTGTTATGAAAAATGAAATCAAAGTGGATATTTATACAGATGGTGCTTGTTCTGGCAATCCTGGTGCAGGGGGCTGGGGTTTTGTTTTAATTTATAATAATGTTGAACGTGAAGGCAGTGGTGCTGAAAAAGAAACCACCAACAACAGAATGGAAATTACTGCTGTTATTGAAGCCTTATCTCGACTTAAAGTGCCTTGTAAAGTTAATCTTTATAGTGACTCGGCATATGTTATCAATTCTTTTATTAATGGCTGGATTAATACATG
>JAVWAR010000069.1:0-3550 GCA_036649955.1 Clostridia bacterium
AGAAAGTCAGAATATAGAGAAAAAATAGAAAAAGAAAAAGAGAAAATCATAAGTGTGGGACAATGTCCCAAAAACAATGGGACAATGTCCCAAAAACAATGGGACAATGTCCCACCATATATATATAACTCTAATTATATATCTAATACTAATAATATAGTTAATACTAATATAGAAGATAATAATATAAATAATAGTAATATACATAGCGAGTTAGTAAGTAAATTTATTCCACCAACAATAGAAGATATTATTTTATATGCCAAAAGTAAAGGAAGAGAAGACTTGGCACACAAGTTTTATGAATTTTATGATGCAGGGCATTGGGTTGATAGTCAGGGCTTGATTGTTTCAAATTGGAAGCAGAGATTTATTTCATGGAAAAATAAAAATGATAAAAGAATAGAGAATACAACAAATTATAAAACAACCGACCTTGATAGATATAGGAGAGAATGAAAATGAAAAATGATATTTTAAAATTATTCAACGTTGAAAAACTCGGAGTCCTTTTAAGTGACGAATATAGCATTAAAGGGTTCCCATATTGTAAAAATTGTAATACACCAAGGTTTGCAGATTTTATTGACGAGCAAGGTGTTAGACATGTTGTAAGGGCATTATGTTCTTGCCAAATTAAAAAATGTAAAGAAGAAGAAGAATTAAGGTTAAAAGAAAAAAGAATGAAAAATTTTAGAGAAAGACAAAAACTTTCAATGATTGGCGAAAGGTATTTAAACGCAAGCTTTAAAAATTCTATTTTAACAAAAAACAACACCGAAGTCTATAAACGTTGTATTAATTATGTAAAAAATGCAGATAGAGTTTTAAGTGAAAACATAGGGTTGTATATTTACGGAGATAATTCCAGCGGTAAAACTCACTTAACAGCCTGCATGTGTAACGAACTTATTTCAAATGGTTTTACATGTGTTTATACGAGTTTACCTAAAATATTATCAGAGATACAAAAAAGTTTTTCTATAAATAATGGGCTGGGACAGGCAGATATAATAAATATGTTATCAAACAAGCAATTTGTTTTTATAGACGATTTAGGAAAAGAGTTCTTAGGGAAGTCTACGAATAAGAGTCAATCTTCATTTGCGGAAAAGGTTTTACTTGAAATTTTAAATGCACGTGATAACAATAAGTTGCCGACAATTTTCAGTTCCAACTATACCATTAAATATTTTGCCGAAAACTTTAACTTAGATAAGGCAATAATGGAAAGAATTAATGTAATGGCAACAAGAGTGTTAAAACTTGATGGAGATAATTTTAGAGAAAAGGCTTTAATAGAAAAAGATAAAATAGCAAAAGAGTTAGGTATATGATAATGGAACAAGAAAAACCAATAAAACCAAAAAGTTGTGCAGAGTGTCCAGTTGTTAGGGCAAACAAGGAATACCTGTATTGTAAATGTTCAAAAGAAAAAGCAAAACTACATAGCAATGACGAAAAAGATAAAATGTGGCGTAAATGCCCTTTAAATTGGTAAATAAAAAATAATTGTAAAAAAGTGAAAAAAAGTGTTGACAATACTATTTATATCAGTATAATTATATATATTACAACATACAAGTCCTTCCTGAGATACAGGAAAGGCATTGTTAAAGGAGATAGTTATGACTATTTATGAAAAACTTTTAGAGGTTCAGGGCTTGATAAAATCGCCAAAAAGTCAAACAAATGAGTTCGGCAAGTACAAGTATAGAAGTTGCGAAGATATTTTAGAGGCAATTAAACCATTATTACAAAAGGTAAAGTTGACATTAATTTTAAATGACGACCTACAAATGATTGGGGAAAGATACTATATAAAGGCTACTGCTAGACTTATTGACGTTGAGAATGGGGTAGAATTGTTAAACACTGCATTTGCGAGAGAGGAAGAAGTTAAAAAAGGAATGGATGGCAGTCAAATTACTGGGGCATCAAGTTCATATGCAAGAAAATACGCATTAAACGGGCTGTTTAATATAGACGACACAAAAGATAGCGACACAACAAACAAAAATGAACTAGCAACAAAAGGTCAAGTAGAGAGAATGGCTGAATTAAATGTTAAAATGAGCGGAATTAAGGCGAAATATAATATTGAAAAATTAGAAGAACTTACATTTCAACAAGCAGACTTTGTAATTCGCTCAAAAGAAAAGGCTTTACAAAAAGAAGAGCAAACAAAGAAAGAGGAAGTGATTTAAATGATAGTTGATTTTGAAGATAAAACGCACGCATATTCGGTTGACGGAGATATTGCAGATATATCAATAACGGAATTATTGTCAAAACATGGGCTTGCTCCCGACTATTCAAAAGTTAAAGAATTATTTTTGTCAGAAAAGGCTGATATTGGTAAAGAGGTTCATAAAGACCTTGAAAACGTTTTAAATTGTAAGGGTTATATTCCTAAAACAACACAGGGGGAAAACTTCGATAAATGGGTTAAAGAAAACCTAGATTGTGGTGTTGGTGAGCAAGTTATTGCATATAGGCATGGTTCTTTAATAATTGCCGGTACTATTGACGTAATGGCTATTAGTAAGGCAAAAGAAGTAATAATTGCAGACCATAAAAACACGTCGTTGTTTAACAGGGAGTATGTTACGTGGCAAGTTAGTTTGTCAGATTATTTTGCAAGAAAATTAGGAACTGAAAAGATTAATGGTAAACTCTTAGATTGGCACGGTGCTACACAATTTAAATGTTTTCAATACGAACCCAAAACTGGCGAAATGAAGATTAAGGAATTACAAAAAATACCCGACGAAGAGATTGAAAAAATTCTTGATTGCGAATTGAATAACACCATTTATCAAAGACCAAAATTAATAATTGATAATGAATTACAAGAGAAATTTGTACGTGCGGAAGAAGAATTTGCGAAAATAGAAACCGAATATAAATTAGCAGAAGAAAATTTGAAACAAACAAGAGATGAAATCTGCGAACTACTAGCAAAACAAGGCAAAAAGTCTTGGGAAGATGACGATGGAAGAATTAAAGTTACATATATTGAACCAAGCGAAAGAGTTTCTATTGACAGCAAAATGGTGAAAGAAAAATACCCTCAAATTTTTAGCGAATGTCAAAAATTGACAAATGTAAAAGCAAGTATAAGAGTTGCTGTAAATAATGATGATTAATAATTTATATATTAAAGGAGAATAAAAATGAATAAAGAAATTAAGTTAGACTTAACAAGATACTATATTGTATCAGCAGAACGTGCAGGTATTTTTATTGGTAATATTAAGGAGAGAAACGGAACTGAACTTTTAATGACGAATGTCAGACGTATATATTATTGGGAAGGAGCGAATTCAATTAGTCAATTAGCAGTTACTGGTCCTATGAGTCCATCCAACTGTAAATTTTCGGTTGCTGTTGAAGAAGTTTTATTTACCAATGTTTTGGAAATAAATTTATGCTCAGAAAAAGCAGAAAAAGTGATTAAGGGTGTAAAGGAATGGAAAAAATAGTTAAAGTTTTAGAGTTTGTTTTAGGTGATGGTTATGGTTATGGTATAGGTGATGGTAATGGTGGT
>JAVWAR010000070.1:0-3251 GCA_036649955.1 Clostridia bacterium
TATATGAGTAAAAAGTATATGATTGAAGAAAAGCCTATTGAAAAAGCAAATATTGTTGTTCCTGATTATTATAAAGATAATGAGGATATTATCATGTATAAAAATTGTGATATTCTTGATAAGAAATTACCTAAAAATGCTATTGAGAATTTAAAAGAATTAGTTGCACTTAGAACTGCTTTTGAAAATAAAGAATTATCTAATGAAGAAATTGATAATATCTTACTAGATTATAAACAACAATACTTTGATACTGTTAGAAAATATTTAAATTATGCTCATTTGAATGAAGAATTGGAAGACAGATTACAAAAATTTTGTTTTTTTGCAAAAGAAATAATTGCTCTTGGTGCCGTACTTGCCGGTTCTGCTATTTTTAGTCATCTCATTCCTGGCATTAACTCATCATTGTTTACTGTTTCTTGTGTTACATTATTTGGTGCTTCAAGAGTGTTTACTTCTTTTAAAGTTCCTAAAATGTTAAAAAACAATATATTAATTAATAGATATGATAAAGAACTATTAAACATTGAGAGCAAATATATTAATTATTCTTTTGCTCAAAATCCAGAACTGATTGATAAAAAATATTTTTTAATTATCAATGAAGAATTACGAAAACCCGCTGTTTTTGAAGAGTTTGGTATTGACCCGTATGAAAGGGATATAATTAAAAATGAATCTCAAAATACGGCTTACACGTATAAAAGAGCAATTTGGAAAGAATATGATGAAATTGCTAGAAAGTTTAATTATCATGGTGATATTATAGACCCAAATACTGGCCATCCTATTTTAATAGTCGTTCCGGAAGACCCAACTAGAACGGTTTATGTTCATGATGAGGTCATTGATGGTATCAAGTATACTATTTATAGTGATGAAGAGGCTTTACAACTTTTGAAGTCTATAAAAGAACTAGATGAACTTCCAAAGTTTAAGGACGACTCAAATGATGAGGCGTTAACCAAATAAATTTAAGTGATTAAAATGAACATTTTATGTTCATTTTTTATTGCGCTTTATGAAATGAGTCAATATTTTTTATTTATCAAATATTTTTAGAATTATTAAATGATTTGACAAAAATTATATCTTTATGGTAGCATTAACTAATGTGAGGTTGTAATGAAATTTAAACTTTTTTTAATTAAGGCATCATCTGCAATATTAACATTTTTGTCAAGAATGGTATACGCCTTTAATAGGCAGATTCCTGGAATTAAAACTCTTGTTGGAATAAGGTATAAGAAGAGCAAAAGCAATAAAAACACCTTAAATATTTATTACAAACCAGAGATTAAACAAAGGAAAGAAACCAATAAAAAATTATTGCCAATCATTGTCTATTTTCATGGTGGTGGTTGGGCTTGTTATGATAAATCATTATACAATTCGCTTTGTAGAAGGCTTGCTGATTTGGGTTATGTTGTCTTTAATGCAGATTATAGGCTTATACCCAAATACCGCCTTGAAGACATAATGCAAGACGCAAAAGATGCTATTTATTACGCAAAAGACAATGCTTACAAGTATGGTGGTGATGGCAACAGAGTTATTTTAATGGGTGACTCTGCTGGTGCTCATATTTCTTCAATGGTATCCGTTCTTGCCTGCAATGGTAACGAAGAATTTAAGCCACTTAAAGAGTCTATCAAGGCTTTGGGTTTATTTTATGGTGCGTATGATTTAAATACTATGATTTATACTGAGTTTCCACATATTGATGTTTACATGAATGCAATTTCTTCTATTAATGATGAAAACAGGCACAAATATTTCTATGACTTTTCGCCAGTAAATTTTATAACCGAAGATTTCCCGCCTTCATTTATTGCCAGTGGTGAAATTGACAAACTTCACGAAAGTCAAACACTTGTTTTTGAAAGGGAACTCACAGCAAAAAAAGTTAAGCACACAAATGTGTTTTTTGACAAAACAGAACTTAGAGCCGTTCATGCCTTTATGACTTTTGATGGTTTAGGCACTGAACTTGAAGTTATTAACGAACTTACAAAGTTTTTAAAGGAGCAAGATTTATAGTGGTTTGGGCATTGATTATATCTTTTCTATCTCTTACTATTGACCAACTTACAAAGTTTTTTATTTATGGTAAAAACCTAAGCATAATTGGTGATTTTCTTGTGATTGAAAGTGTCATGAATACGGGCGCGGCTTTTAGTGCGTTTAGTGGGGCTTCTTGGTTTTTTATTATTATGACAATACCATTTATTATTACACTTCCGTATCTTATTTGTACAAATAAGATTTCATCACATATTTTTTATAAATTATCACTTGGGTTTATCTTGGGTGGTATGCTTGGCAACTTCTTAGATAGGTGCATATTCTCGGCTGTGCGTGATTTTATATATTTTAAAACTATCAATTTTGCAATTTTTAATTTTGCTGATATGTTTCTATGTATTGGAACTATTATGCTTATTATTTACATTATATTCATGCACGATAAATGGAAGAAAAAAGGGTTGCCGACCTCTACGGTTACTATTGGAGAAATTAAACATGATAAGTAAAATATTTTGCGTAGAACCCTGTGATAACGGAAAACGTATTGATGTTTTTTTAACCGCTGAGCCTGAACTTTCTGAGTTTACTCGGTCGGGTATTAAGCATCTCATTGAAGAGGGCTTGGTTAAAGATAACGATAAGGTTATCACTAGGGCGGGCTGGATTATTAAAACCGGTGATATTATTGACGTAATTCCTAAGCCTCATGAAGTTCTTGCCTTTGCCGAAAAAGAGAACATTCCTCTTGATATTATTTATGAAGATGATGCTATTGCTGTTGTAAACAAACCACAGGGAATGACGGTTCATCCTGCTGTTGGCAATTACCATGGGACACTTGCAAATGCTTTACTTTATCATATGAGTAGCACAAGTGATATTAATGGTCCAATTAGACCGGGCATAGTGCATAGAATTGATAAGGATACGTCAGGGTTACTTGTTGTTGCAAAAAACAATCAAAGTCATGTCGCTCTTGCAACTCAAATTCAGAATAAAACTTGCAAAAGAACATATTTGGCTGTGGTTGAAGGTGTTATTGCACAAGATACGGGTACTATTGATAAGCCCATTGCAAGAGATAAAAAAGACCGCTTGAAGATGGCGGTTGATAACATGGGTAAGCATGCTGTGACTCACTATACAATACTGGAAAGATTTAAAGAAAACACGCTTGTTCAATTTGATTTGGAAACTGGAAGAACTCATCAAATTAGAGT
>JAVWAR010000071.1:0-3103 GCA_036649955.1 Clostridia bacterium
GGTTCGAGCCCGTTCAGAGTCGCCATTACTTTATTCTTTATTTTAATTTCGCCTTGGTAGCTCAGTCGGTAGAGCAGAGGACTGAAAATCCTCGTGTCGGTGGTTCGATTCCGCCCCAAGGCACCATAAAGTTGCCATAAGGAATCATTATATATTATAGTGACTTCCTTGCTACGCAATTCATATGGTATTGCTAGCAGAATAATTGCATAAAACAATTAAGGGATTGCACGCAAAATTATTCAATAATCAGATTCATAAATTTAATAGTGAAGACTTAGAGGATATTAGATAGCATTCCCTACCTCTTGTACTCTTCAACATTATGCTGGTGTGGCTCAATGGCAGAGCAGCTGACTTGTAATCAGCAGGTTGTTGGTTCAACTCCGACCACCAGCTCCATTATGGAAGAGTTCCCGAGTGGCTAAAGGGAACAGACTGTAAATCTGTCGTCTCTGACTTCGATGGTTCGAATCCATCCTCTTCCACCAAAGCAAAAAAAGCACCCAACAATAGTTGGGTGTTTTTTTAGTTATTTTTATCCTTATAAGAATAAACTTTTTTAAAACATTTCGTTTATAAAAGACCTTTACCTCTTTATTTTGTAAACTCCTGTTCTTTAATTTCATTAATAATATCAATAACACCTGGTAACTCAGTCCATTCTTTAATTGTATAAGATTGGTCACTGGAATTATTTAATGAATTTTCTATATTAAACCAAATAGATTTGATTCCATATTCATTGGCTTTAATGCATTGAGTAAATGTATTATCAACTAAAACATCAATATTGTTTAAAGAACAGCATAATCCTTTATCTTTTACTCCCATAATAATAGCATCATATTCAATTTTATTTTTATTTAAAGAGTAAATTGTATTCTTTGCAACATTTATGCCCATAAACATCATAGGTCGAGATGTAATTATAATAACATCATTGCCTTGTTCTCGTAATTCATTAATTACTTCTGATGCATGAGAATGCGGTTGAAGATTAACAAAGAAACCGTGCCTTTCACCAATATTTTTCTGAATATTCTTTTTAGAATTGAATTTATTAATATCAATTTTATTCACAATAAAAGAACCATTATTAAAAACGATTCCTTTACGCTTACGATTAACGTAGCATTCCGCCATCTTATATAAAAGTTTATTGTTACATAAGATAGTATTGTCTAAATCTATTCCAATTTTTGCCATAAAATTTCCTAAACGCCTAAATATTCATCATAAGTACATTCTTTATCAAACACAATTTTATTGTCAAGAACAATAATTCTCGTTGCAACTGTTTGTAAAAGTTCATGGTCATGCGTGGTAAAAAGCATTGGCCCTTTGAAATTAATCATACCTTTATTAAGGGCAGTAAAGTATTCAAGGTCCAAGTGATTGGTAGGTTCATCAAGGATAAGAAAATTTCCACCATTAAGCATCATTCTAGATAGCATACAGCGCACTCTCTCGCCACCGCTTATAACTTTTGCAAGTTTCAAACCCTCTTCACCAGTAAATAACATTCTTCCAAGCCAGCCACGTAAAAATGTGCTGTCCTTTTCTTTTGAATATTGTGCTAACCAATCAACAAGCGTCAAATCACAATTTTTAAAATAGTGTTCATTATTCTCAGGCAAGTAATTCACAAGTGCGGTATTGCCCCATTTTATAGTACCAGAGTCTGCCTCTACTTCGCCCATTAAAATTTTAAAAAGCATAGTAATATCCGTACTTCTTTCACATAAAAATGCAATTTTGTCGGTTTTATTTACGGTAAAGTTAAGTTTTTCAAAAAATCCTTTTTTAGATAAATTTTCAACTTTAAGAATATCATTTCCAATTTCTTTTTCTGGCTTCCAATCAATATATGGATACTTTCTTGATGAAGGTTTTATTTCAACAAAATCAAGTTTTTCCAACTCTTTTTTACGACTGGTGGCTTGCTTTGATTTTGAAGCATTTGCAGAGAATCTTGCAATAAAATCTTGTAATTCTTTTGCACGTTGTTCTGACTTTTTATTTTGCTCCTTAGCCTGTCGTGTAAGTAATTGACTTGCTTCATACCAAAAGTCATAATTCCCAATAAAAGTATTAATCTTACCATAATCCACATCGCAAATATGAGTACAAACTTTATTCAAAAAGTATCTATTGTGCGAAACAACTATAACCGTGTTTTCAAAGTTTAGTAAGAAATTTTCAAGCCAATTTACACTTTTAACATCTAGGTTATTTGTAGGTTCATCCAATATTAATATGTCAGGGTTCATAAATAATGCCTTTGCAAGAAGAACCTTTACTTTTTGCTTAGTATCCATGTCTTTCATTAATGTATTGAGATATTCTTCACCAATACCAATATCTTTAAGTAAACTCTGCGCCTCACCTTCCGCTTCCCAACCATTAAGTTCCATAAATTCATTTTCAAGTTCGGCTGCACGAATACCATCTTCATCAGAAAAATCTTCTTTTGCATAAATGATATCTTTTTCATTCATAATATCAACAAGTTTTTTGTGACCAAGTAAGACTGTCTGCAAAACAGTCTTATCATCAAAAGCATTTTGATTCTGAGAAAGAACAGACATACGTTTGTTTTTCTCAATCACTATTTCACCAGAAGATGGTTCTATCTCTCCACATAAGATTTTTAAAAAAGTAGATTTGCCAGCACCATTTGCACCAATAATGCCATAACAATTCCCCTTTGAGAACTTTATGTTTACATCATCAAACAACACTCTGCCACCAAATTGAAGCCTTATATTAACTGCTTGTATCATTATTTAACCTGCCTATATATAAATTTTATTTTTTGTTGTAATACTTGAATTTGAAGTGGTAACAATGGTCCAACATTCCCATCAATATCAGAAGATTTAAATTTCGGATTAACACTTCCATCAAATTCTATATGGAAATTTTTACCTTGTTTATAAATAATATCTTTATTTCTTTCATATTTGCCCTTTATAATACTAAAAAACAAAGAAGCAAGACGAAAAACCTTAGGTTTTTTAATACCCACAAAATCATAGTTGCCATCATCAATAGAAGCATTTTTGCAAATTTTTTGAAAACCACCAACATTACACGAATT
>JAVWAR010000072.1:0-3087 GCA_036649955.1 Clostridia bacterium
TATCTTTTTGTAAATATTTTTTTAATTATTAATATATAGCCTCTAATAATAGGGTTTGATTAATTTCTATTTCAGGAACGTTGTTTGCAAGAGTCTTTATAAGAGTTTTACTATTCCCTTCAACTCTGTATACATTCCAGCCTTTAAACCCTAACGTAACCGTACCCACACCATTCGCTCTTTCATTAAAGAATGTTATGTCTAGTTTATCACCATAGAACGCAATGTTTTCGTTTGAATTATCCGAATAAAAATTTTGAGATATATACATATCACTTCCAATTATATTTTGTTTAAATAGGAAATTATATTTAAAAGTCTTTGCTTGATTACGCGTTACAACCTGAACATCGTTTTTAATATTTTTAATGGTAAGAACAATTTGTTTCTTTACTAAATCATTATTAATACTGAATATTTCATTACTCCACGTACCGCCCTTTTCAATTCCAATAGTATAAATAAAGTTTGCACTATTTGAAAGGTCGTTTACTTTCCCAATATTTATTATAATATTTTTACTTCTATGCGCAATAATGTTTATCGAAGAAATATTATAATTATCTATGTATGGAATTGTAATTGACGTGTTTGAATCTTGCAGATTATCTTTTGAGATAATAGTTGGAGTAGTTTTATTAATTAAAGTATCACCTTTATAAGTAGTTTCAGTAAGTTCAATACTCACAAGACTTGCAAACTCAACAGATATCGTTGAATCGCTACTTAATGAAGAAAATGTATAAGTAAATGACGTTATACCTTCAATCAAATCAATAACGTTATTATTGACTTTTAATGTCTTAATATAGTTGCCCGTTACTGCTTCCATCTTATAAGTTTGAGTTGCAGTACTAAGAAGTAAAATTTCACCACTTGGTGTTATCGTACCACCCGAAGTTGCTGTCGCAACAATTTTGTATGCCAAAATTGGTGTATTTCCACCTGAGCCCCCATTGCCTGTATTGCAACAAGCAACAAAACCCATGGCTACAACCATCATTATTATTGAAGAAATTATTACTTTTATTTTTTTCATAATGTATCCTTTAATATCAACATTTGTTTTTTTAGTTTATAGCACGCGCATATAAACTTACTATTGATTCATTTCCACAAACCAAATCATTTGTAGTATATTCTTTCATCGTTTCAGGTCTATTTGCAATCGCCTCTTTATAAGCATACCATTTAACATTTGCAAGCGGTGGGAATTTATAATGATCACCCCAAATAAAAGTTTCTGCACCATCTGGTGATTGTTTACCATCAATATCAATTCTATTCCCAAGCAAATCGTAAAAAATTACATTGACAGTATCCTTTTCAAAATATACTTTAAATGAAACATTTGACGTTAAATTTGTAAAAGTATATTTATAATAATTTCTACCAATTAATTCTTCAACACCATTTACTTCAATTTTCTGTATGCGAGCACCAGTGTTCGCAGTGATATTAATTGAATAGGAATTGCCGTTTGTTATTGTTACCTCATTAGGCACAGAATTACCCGACCCATCACTTAAAGATATTTTACCAAGCCCAGCATTTTGAGCAACCGAAATAGTTGCCACATAAGATGTATTGCCACAAGCACTAAAAACGAGTGCCAATGGACATAAGCAAAGTAAACATAATGAAAGTGCAAAAATTTTCTTTTTCATTTTTTCTCCTATTTGGTGCTTGGAGGCAATGTTGCCTCCATTCACTTTATAATTTTTAAGTAATCTTAACTATTTTAATCGTAGCAGATGAATTGTAATCTATTGGATTTGTTGCAATATCCATAATTACACCACCCTTTATTGCAACTGCAACATACATTCCAGCAGTCGTTGGACACGTTTTTCCTACACCTCTTGGCATACTTAATAATAAAGCAGATTGTGATTCAATAAGTGCTTGCGTTGGAATGTTGCCGGCTAATGCATTTTTCATACTTTCATCTATTTTTATCCAACAAATGTCGCTTTCCGATAAATTATCTCTACTGATAACTGCTTCAAACGAATCAACACTTGGCGAGTTTATTACAAAACTATCATCAGCATAAACTGCATAAGCAAATAATTTACCCAAGCACTTAAAGTCTTCCGTAACATCCAGTGGTAAATTCCCCGGTAATAACCTGTCTTTATTTGCACTAGTTATAATCTCTGTACCAGTAAACTCATTAAGTGTATATACCCATGATATTATACGCCTGTTTATTGGTAAATAAGCCGAAGAAATTACTGGAAGACCATCAATTACACATTTTTCACTAGAACAATTTGGCGCATATCCTACACCTTTTTTCCAAGCTATAAATTTTTTCCACTTATCATATTGTGTTAAAGTGCTGTCGTATCTCATAAACGTAACAGAATATTCATCACATGGTGCATATAGTCCTTGAATTGTTATATTTCTATCTAAATCAAAAGTCATGCCCTCAGTTGTCGCAACATTATCAATCTTTGTATTATGGAAAAATCCTGTAACATTTGAGTCCTGTTTCTCGGTTTGTAATACGCCTGAAAAATACTTTATAAATTCATTACCTCTATATTTCGCAGTACCTTCTACTGCATCAAAATAATATACTAACCCATTTTTATCTCTAATTGCAAAACCCTTTTGTGTAAACTCTGCAATTTGTTTAAGAAATAATGCATTAAGAGATACTGGTTTATCTTTAAGTGAAAAAGCATGATTTGTTTCAACATTTAAAATATTGATATTATCTGGAATGTTATCAACATTTAATATATTGATATTAAATGTCTTTATTATAGCAGTTACTTCTAACTTCATGTCTTCAAGTACGTTAAACGTTATTGTCTGTGGCTGAATTTGATCTTTCTTTTGTTGCTCAGTAGGTGCAGCAAAATTAATAACAGTAGCTTTATGTAAAGTATCTTCAGGTACGGTTATTGACTCATAAATTATTGTTTCAGAATTATTATTGTTCCAGCCAGTTGTAAGTGTTGCAGTATTCATAACACTTGCAATATTTATATAATAATCTTTACTGCTTGGCGTTATTATAATTGTAACAAGGTCATTATAATTATATGATGTAACCGTTGTCGTGACACCACC
>JAVWAR010000073.1:0-3010 GCA_036649955.1 Clostridia bacterium
ATAACTTTATCTACCCATTTCTTCTTCTGGCAATGGACGAGTGCTTGGTTCTTTTATACTTGGCGCATTATCATTATCACCAACATTATCAATAGTTTTGTCTGGGTTTATATTCCCATCTTTATCTTTATTGTTTTTGTCATATCCTGATTTGTCATAGCCATTTATATCGTAACCATTTTTATCATATATAGTTCCGGTTTCAATATTCTTTTTCTCTCTATTCCAGCCCGCGTCATTAAAACCACTTGCATAATAGCCCTCAGTATCTTTCTTTTCATTTGTGTGCTTATTCCAGCCACCTTCATTAAATCCTGCGCTATTATATCCATACTTGTCATATCCGTTAGAATCATAACCCTTAGAGTTGTATCCAAGCGCATTATAACCCTTAGAATTATAACCCTTAGAATCATAACCCTTAGAGTCGTAACCCTTAGAATCATAACCCTTAGAATTATAACCATCTGAATCATAACCCTTAGAGTCGTAACCCTTAGAATCATAACCCTTAGAGTTGTATCCTTCTTCATTAAAGCCCAAAATATTATAGCCACTTCTATTAAAGCCTGCTTTATTAAAATTTGTATTTGTAAGATAATTCATCATATCATTTTGGTCATTATCATTCCAACCAGTATTATGATTAAAGTCTATCTGAACAACAGCCGTGTTGTTTTCAATATTATTACTTTTAACAAGTACAGGAATACCAATGCCAAGCCCAACAACCATCATTGCTGCAACAACCACGCCAGCCACCTTAGTTGCCAACTTCATTGTGTGTTTATTCTTTTTCATGTTTTCTTTAATATCTTTGACATCGTCTTTTAAATCTTTAATGTCTTTTGCTGAATCGCCCATACTCTTTTTTAATTCATCATATTGCTTTTCAATATCTTCTGAGTACTTTACAATTACTTTTTGAAGTTCATCAATGGTCTTGTTGCTTTTATTGTTTTGTATATTGATAGCCTTAATTTGTAATAAAATACCTTTAATTGAACTAGAAATTTCTTTATATTTTTCAGCAAGTGTTTCCATTCTTTGTCCAATACGTACATTTTTAAGTTTATTAAGTTTTGAATTTTCGGCAGTTAATTTTTGAAGTTCTTCTTCTACAATTTTAAGTTCTTCTGTTTTTTTCGCAAGAGAAACTGCAAGAGATTTCCTTATATCTTCTTTTGTAAGATTGTTTTCAACTGTATTTTTATTATAATCAAAAACACTTCTAGTGATACCAGAATTATTTTTTAATGCTTTCGCTTCTTCAATAAACTTTGGGTTTAAAACCGAACGGTTAGCCCCATTGTTATATCTGTTTAAATTTTTACTCATAAATTTATCCCCTTTGCTACTCACACAAATACTTTTTCTCATCTTTTAAGTACCTTTATTTTACCACTAACGGCATACTATGTCAATACCTAACTTTAAAATAAAAAACAGCCAAAAGGCTGTTATTTTTCTATATAATAACACAAACAGATGTGGCATAATCTCCATCATGAGAAATGCTTACACTTATTTCACTACCACCACACGCAAATAGTATTTTTTGAGCCTTTGGCGACAAAATAGAAATCGGTCTGCCCTTGTCATCATGGTCAATTTCAATATCTTGAAAAGAGATTTCACTTAGCACGCCCGTACCAAGTGCTTTACTCACCGCTTCCTTAGCAGAATAAAGCCCAGCAAGCGTTCTCAAATTGTATTCGCCGTCTTTTGATTTACTTTTAAGATAGTTGATTTCTTTTTCAGTTAAAATTCGTTTAACAAGTCTATCATTCTGTTTATTTTCAAGCCTTGAAATCTGAATAATATCAATCCCAGTTCTCACAATTTCCATCTCCTATAACTTGTTTTATTATATAATTATCATAACCTTTTCCACATAAATATCTAAATAATTTTTGCCTGTTTTCAAAGGTATTTTCTTTATTTTTCATATACTTTTCTGCAACACGTTTTGCCTTGCTTTCATCAAGTTTTTCATTTTCTTTTTTGACTTTATCAATTACAATTTGTGCAACGCCTTTTTCATAAAGTTTTTTCTCAATCATTCTACTACTATCTAAACTTTTCGCTCTACTAAAAACTTCAACATAATTATCATCAGATAAAAAATTATATTCTTTAAGTTTTGTTACTATGTCTTTTGATAATGCAAAAGCGTAACCCTTTTCAATTAATTTATTCAAAAGTTCTTTTTCTGCGTATAATTTTTTTGAAGCAAGTGTGATTGCCCTTTCATATGCTGACGCATAATCACTTTCGCGTTGAAGATTTTCAAGTTCAGTTTCAGATATTTCCATTCCAACTTTAATTGACTCTTTATACACCGTTTCAACTTCTAGCCCTAACGCAAAACGATTGTCAATAAAAACATTGACTCGCCTTTTATTTTTTTGAGCAGTAAGAGAAGTAATTATACCCATTATTTTTTAACCCTATCAAGCCATACACCTTTCAGTGATGCTGAATAATATGTTGTTTTTGAAAAGTTTGACTGCAATCCTTTTTTTGCAAGTGCGCGAAGTTCAGCCAGCGTTTTATCTTTTGCAAGCGTTGGAATTGCAACTGTTGCACGAACCATATCATCATATTTAAGATGCTCAATTATATAACTTTTATCTCTAAAATATTTGCCTGCCAAACTGTAATCTTGATGGTCAAAAACAAACTCATAAACTGAATAATGTTCCATTTTATCTATTTCACTATTTTTAACCGCTTCTACCGCAACGTCTTTATATGTACGGGCAAGTTTACCCCTGCCAAGAAGTATACCACCAAAGTATCTTACCACAACAATTAAAGTGTTTGTCAAGCCCTTTCTATTTATAACTTCAAGAATAGGTTTGCCTGCCGTTCCAGAAGGTTCTCCATCATCATTATTTCTTGAATAAACTTGCTCAACCCCACGTCTAAACGCGTAACATATATGGTTTGCCGTGCTATGCGCACTTCTAACATCCCCTAGCATTTTTTCAATATCATTGTCATTTTC
>JAVWAR010000074.1:0-2950 GCA_036649955.1 Clostridia bacterium
GTGATATTCGTTAATCTACCCATTATATCAGGGGAATTTACAAGTTCAACACAAGCAAGTCCGCACTTATTAATATTATTGCCTAAGCCATTTACATTAATTTGTCCAACATTATTGTTATAAATACCAGTAGTAAACATATCGGTTATTACAACATCAGTAATATTTAAAGTGTTAAGATTCTTTATACCATTTTCATATTTACTAATATTCACTTGCGATAATGAAAGTTCTCCATTATTTACAATAAAACAATTCATACGAGAACTATTACTTAGAATATCATCATTACCAATAACTGTTAAATTTTTAATAGAAGTATGATAATTTAATGGGTTATTAATAAAATCAAATTGTTCACCGGGCGTTGCAATCACATCACTTGTCAATGAAAATCCTGCGCCATCAATATTTTTACTTCTACCCAGAACAATAGTACTCGTTGGTGCTATTTTAATAGAATTTGTTAAAACAATCTTTTCAACAGAAGTTGATAAAAGTGCAGTTTCAAGTTCACTATAATTGCCAACCTTTGTGGCTGTTGCATCATTAATAGTAATAGTAATAGATCGAGAAACTTTATTTGCAACATCAGCAAGTGTTGATACAGTTATAACGTATACACCATAATTATCAAAAGTTATTTTACCTGCGAAGTTATTTAATGGCACAGCAGTACCACTATTAAATGATGAAGTAATTATAAATCTTTTATCAAAATCTACTTTACTTACATCTTGACAAGATAAAACAACTTCTAACATTTTTTCAAGTTGTATACCAGTATAATCATAAACTGCATTTTCATTTGCAGTCACACCCTCTGCCTTGATACTTATTGTATCCGCAACCATTATAATATTAATATCAATAGCGTTAGAAGTATACTCTACGCCTCCATAATTTATAACTGCGACAATGCTTTCAGCACCTTGTTTAAGCGGTAAAATTTCGCCAAAGCCAGCATTTCCAAAAATAATTTCCTTAAATTTAATAATTGTAACTAATTCTTTGGTTCCTTTCTTATAAAGCGTAAATACACTTTTTGATAAATCTGATTTAACGCCTTTGTTATATAAATCAAATGACATTTTGTAATCAGGAGCAAGTATTGTAGTATCTATAACTCCGTTAGGAATGTTTGTTTTCGCAATCAAGCCATTTAAAGCATTTACAACGAATTTAAAGGTTTTACCTGATTGGTGTTTAGCAATAAAGACATATTCACCATTAGTCATGTTTTCAAAAGACATAGTGTTATCAGTAAGTGTAATACCACGTGATGCCAAATCAGTTATTTTAGTTGTGCCATTTTCCTCATATAACTCTAATAAATTAGAATACAATTCAGGACTAACCTGTGATAGGCCGTTCATTATACTACAAGTCATAGAGTAACTCTTGTTGGCTGTAAAGTTGTATACAGGGATGCCGTCAGTTATTGTTGGATTTTCGCCAAGTATTGTATATGTGACATTCAGAGTTCCAATTTGAGTAATTTTAAAGTAAAAATCACAAGCAGATACTGGACTTCCATTAATAGATGCTAGAACTTTATATGTTTTATTTTGAGAGAAATCTCCAAAGGCTTTGATGCCAAGTTTATTGTTTGAGATAATAGAAATTGAAGAATCAATACCTGTTGAACCATTTATTGCATCATCTACATCAACCACATTAAAAATTAAATTGGCAAGCGAGAAGTTTGTAACATCTCCATCAATATCCTTTCCTACAAGTTTAAAGTAGTTAGATAAATCATGCATTTCTGCAAAATTTAATAATGCAGAGTTTGTTGTTGAATCATGAATTGTAGTAATACCATTAAGTTCATTTGGAATAATAGTAAATACAGCGCTTGCTTTGCCAGTAATAAATGTACCAGAAACTTCAACTGTAATAGTAACACCAATATCAGCAGCATTTTTAAATTTGTTAATAGTTAAAATACCTTGCGATAAAGACGCGTTAGTATCGCCTGCCATAATATTATAATTTAAATCACTCAAAGTTTTTCCAGCATGATCAGGATTGTTTCCAATGTTTAATGATAAATACTCTTGTTTTTTCAAATCAAATGATTTGCCACAAATAACATTATATTCCTTTTGTTTAAACGCAACAGTTGAATCAGTTGCTTTAACCGTTATAATTATTGTCGCATGTTTATCTTTACAAAGAGCATTAACTTCTATTTGTTTACCTGCAACAGCATCATCAAAAATCTCAATTTTTTTATTAACAACATCAGATGTGTACTTGTAAAATTCAGTTACGCTATTAATTTTAGAAACATTGAATGCAACTTTATCAATAGTAATAAGTCCCGCATCATCAGTTGCAAAATCAGGCGATATTTTTAGAATAGATTTCAAGTTAATAACTGAGGTTGGTAGTGCTGATAAATTATATTGATTAGTCACTTCATTATAAGTGATACCTTCCCCTTCAAAATAAATATTTTCAACATCAGTATTTATAATAGTAAATTCTAAAATATTACTTTTAATTGTTGAATTTTTATAAAATGCCTGTACTTGAATTTTAGAGCCAATTACAGCATCTTTTGAAATAACCATAGTAGACTCAAACATTTTAGCAGATAATGACTCGCCAGAAATATTACTTGAAGTATCATAAATAATTAATATTTCGGGTTCAGCACTTTCAACACCATTAACATTGGTTACAAAATTTATCTGTCCGCCTCTCTTAACGTTTAATGAGGTTTGCCCAAATACTGATAAAACAACTTCATCTTTATTCTTACATGCTGAAAATACCGGCACAACCATGACTAACATAAGACACACTAATAATAAATTCTTTATAATTTTTTTCATTTTCCCTTCCTCTTGTAACCTATATTGGAGCTAATGGGGGGAATCGGACCCCCGACCTGCTGATTACGAATCAGCTGCTCTACCGACTGAGCCACATTAGCAAAACA
>JAVWAR010000075.1:0-2935 GCA_036649955.1 Clostridia bacterium
ATGAAACAAAATGTTTTAAATATTGGAAAAACGAAGAACAAAGCAGTGCAGATATTACGATACCTGAATTTGCTGATTGCTTGATGATTACGCTTTGTTTTTGTGACTTGGCAAATATTAAAAAAATAAAATTAGAAGAAATAGAAGAAAAAAATATTGTTAATTTATTTATAGAAATAAATAAATTAACATCAAATTTAACTATTAATTTAAATCAAGATATTTTATTAAAAATAGTATCGTATTTAATAGCCATTTCAAAACAATTAAATTATACAGATGATGAGCTAAATAAATATTGTTTTGAAAAAATGAATAAAACTTTATTAATGATTAGTACTAAATGAATAAATAAAAAGGAGGTAACAATTATGGCAAAAAATATGTATCAAAAAAGAGAAGAAAGACAAGCAATTAAAGCTAATAATACTGAAGATGTAAGTGCTATCAAAACCAATATCAACTGCTTGATTACAATTAATTGAAACCCCTCGTAATCCCTTATAAATAAAGGGTTTGCGAAGAATTAGATCTTGCATATATATTGAAATAAACACTCAAAAACACAAAAATATATCAATTTCGGCTATTTTTATGGTAGGAATTGATAAGGTGATTACACGGTTGAAACCCCCCCTTAAAAATAACAAATTTTAAGTCGCTAATAATTGAGTAAATTTATAAAAGAATAACATACTTAGAATTGATTGAAAATAATCAGTTCTTTTTTTGTTTTATGAAAGGAGAGTTAAAAATGAAAAGCATTATGAAATTATGGAGAAGTTTTTGGGGTAATAGGTACAGAGTATATAAAGAAGATGAAAAAGTTGCGGAAGTACTTATTTATCATAAAAAGATATATATTTTAAGTGATAGAATTGAATAAGCATTTAATAAATGATAAAATATATGTATCTATAAATTATTGGAGGGATTGTTTTGAAAAAGAAAAAGATAATAGTTGATGACTACGAAATAAAAATTATTATTAATGCATTAAATGAAATGAGGACAAAATTAATATCTGAATCACGACCAACAGAAACAATTGATGAAATGCTTTTAAAATATATTGCGTTATTAGAAAAATAAAAGGAGTGTGTTTTTTATGGGATTTTGGAAAGGACTAGGAATATTTAATATGTTCACTGCAAATAGTGCTACTGAATTTTTAGCAGGTGCTGTAGTTTATGCGGGTGAAGAAGCAAAAGAAGAAATTTTAGCAAATAATAATGATGTAGCAGATGAAATGATTGATACAATTCAAGATTTATCTATATCAGAGTTTAATAAAAAAGAAGCAATAAAATGTGCCAATAAATTAAGAACATCATATAAAGATAAAGATGTTGACTACTTAGTTAGTAAAATTAATAAATTGACTGGGTGCGACTTCCAATAACATATTAACATAGGGAACTGAATAAAAATTTCAGTTCTTTTTTTGTGCAACAAAATAATTACATAGCCATCTTATTTATTTAAGGTGGCTAAATTTATAGGAAGGAGGAAAGTAAAAATGTCGCAATGTAAGGTTATTGCAATAGCAAATCAAAAAGGCGGAGTCGGTAAAACAACTACAACTTTCAGTTTGGGAGTAGCACTTGCAAATAAAGGTAAAAGGGTATTATTAGTTGATGCTGATCCACAAGGAGATTTAACAACTTATATGGGTTGGTATGAACAAGATACTCTATCTAACACTCTAGCAGACTTAATGGAACGAGCAATGTGTGATGAGCCATTAGAAGTTGATAAGACAATATTAAAACATAAAGAAAATGTTGACCTTATACCATCTAATTTAGACCTATCTGCAATGGAAGTTTCATTGGTTAATGCAATGAGTAGAGAATACACCGTAAAGAACTGTATAACCCCAATTAAAGACAAATACGACTATATATTAATAGATTGTATGCCGTCACTTGGAATGATAACTATAAATGCATTAGCGTGTTCTGATAGCGTTATTATTCCAGTACAAGCACAATATCTTGCAGCAAAAGGTATGGGACACTTATTAAAAACAGTTTCCAAAGTAAAAAAGCAGATAAACCCTAATTTAAAAGTAGAAGGAATACTCTTAACCCTTGTTGATAGAAGAACTAATCTTTCAAAAGAAACAAAAGAAGAATTGAAAGATAGTTACGGCAACTTAATAAAGATATTTGATAATCAAATACCGATAGCAGTTAAAGCCGCCGAATCAACCTCACAAGGAGAGAGTATTTTTTCTTATGACAAAAGTGGCAAGGTCGCAGAAGCCTATTCTTTATTCGCAAAGGAGGTGCTAGAAGATGGAAAAGAAAGAACAAAAAATGCGTTTGCCAAAGATTACAGTAGATGAGTTTTTTACAACACAGGAACAAAGAGATTCTGACAATCTTGAAAAAGTAATTAAGATTCCAATTTTTAAAATAGTTGATTTTCCTAATCATCCATTTAAAGTAATTGTAAATGATGAAATGCACAGTATGGCAGATAGTGTTAAGCAAAATGGTGTATTAGTTCCTGCATTAGTTAGACCAAAAGAAGATGGCAGTTATGAAATGATAGCCGGACATAGAAGAAAAAAAGCAAGTGAACTAGCAAATATAGATTCAATTCCTTGTATAGTTAGAGAATTATCTGATGATGAAGCAACTATTATAATGGTAGATAGTAATTTACAAAGAGAAGAATTACTCCCAAGTGAAAAAGCATTTGCTTATAAAATGAGATTGGAAGCGATGAAAAGACAAGCAGGAAGACCTAAAAATAATTATGTGCCACTGGCACAAGATTTTAAGGGTAAGTCATCACGTGAAGTATTAGGCGAAGAAATTGGAGAAAGCCAAGACCAAATAAGAAGATATATTAGACTTACTGAATTAATACCAGAGATATTAGAAATGGTTGATGATAAGAAAATTGCATTTAGACCAGCAGTTGA
>JAVWAR010000076.1:0-2795 GCA_036649955.1 Clostridia bacterium
TAAAACACTTCTTGCTCGTACTCTTGCCAAAATTCTTGATGTTCCATTTGCGTCTGCTGATGCAACAACACTTACAGAAGCGGGATACGTTGGAGATGACGTAGAAAATATTTTACTGAAACTTCTTCAATCTGCTGATTATGATGTAACTCGTGCTTCACGCGGGATAGTCTATATTGATGAAATAGATAAAATTGCACGTAAAGGTGAAAATATGTCCATTACGCGTGATGTTTCTGGTGAGGGTGTGCAACAAGCACTGCTTAAAATTCTTGAAGGCACGGTTGCTTCCGTTCCACCACAGGGTGGTAGAAAATATCCGGGGCAAGAATGTATTCAAATTGATACTACAAATATTCTATTTATTTGTGGTGGTGCATTTATTGGTCTTGATAATATCATTAAAAATAGAATCAACTCGTCAGGTCTTGGGTTTGGTGGCAATGTCCTTTCTAAAACCGAGATTGATGAATCTGAACTTCTTGCAAAAGCAGAACCGCATGACCTTACAAAGTTTGGACTTATTCCTGAATTTGTCGGGCGTATTCCTATAATTGTATCGCTTACAAGTTTAAATGAAGAATCTCTTATTAAAATTCTTACTGAACCCAGAAATTCTTTAACTAAACAATATATTAAAATGTTTAAAATTGATGGCATTGAACTTGTGATTACAGATTCTGCTATTCGCGAAGTTGCAAGAAAGGCAATCAAACTTAATACCGGTGCAAGGGGTCTTCGTAGCATTATGGAAGAACATATGCTTCCTCTTATGTATGATGCGCCCAATGATAAAACAATCAATAAAATTGTTATTGATTTTAATGGTACTGAATTCGAAGATACTATTTTTAGAACCAATGAAGATATAGCAAAAATATCTTAAATGAATTTTTAACTTTGAAAAAGTTTAGCAATTATTGCTAAACTTTTTTGTTAAACTGCCGTATTCTGCTATAATTTAATGCTATGCCTTACATAACACATATATTTTTTTATATTTTTGGTATACATCGTTTTTTCTCTTCATATATTATACAAAATTGCTCTCGGAGGTTATTATGGAGAATTTTGATGTTTATACTGATATCACTAATCGTACTAACGGCGATATATATATTGGTGTTGTTGGCCCAGTTAGAACTGGTAAGTCAACATTTATTACTAAGTTTATGGAAAAAATGGTCTTGCCTGAAATTGCATCTTCTCACGCTAAATCTAGAATGATTGATGAATTACCACAGGCGGGTTCTGGAAAAACTATCATGACTATGCAACCTAAATTTGTTCCAAGTGAAGCCGTTCTTGTTGCACTCGCTGAAAATGCAAATGCAAGAGTTCGTCTGGTTGATTGCGTGGGCTATCTTATTGATGGCGCTGAGGGACATTCTGAAAATAATGAACCTAGACTTGTTACCACTCCTTGGTCTACTGAAAAAATGACAATGAAAGATGCTAGCGAATTTGGTACTTCTAAGGTCATTCGTGAACATTCTACTATTGCAGTTGTTGTTACTACTGATGGCAGTATTACTGGTATTGACAGATTATCTTATACTCGCGCTGAGGAAAGAGTTATTGCCGAACTTAAAGAAATTAATAAACCTTTTGTTATTGTGCTTAATTCTACAAAACCAGATGCTGAGGCTACTCTTAATCTCGCAACTACTCTTGAAGAAAAATATTCCGCTCCTGTTGTTGCTCTTAGTGTCAACTCTATGGAAAAAGAAGATATTAAAAATATTCTTGAAAAAGTACTCTTTGAGTTCCCAGCAAGACGCATTGAATTTACTTTACCTGCTTGGGTTCAAGCACTTCCTGCTGATAATGAGGTAATTTATGAGATTATTTCTAATATCAAGAAAGACGTTAATAAAAGTTTGAAAATGAAGGAAATTAACTCGCTTACTTCTATGTTTAAAGGTAATGAAAATATTGGTTCACCTACTGTTTCTTCGTTTATTCTTGGCGAAGGCAGAGCCGTTCTTGATATTCCTGTGTCAAAAGACTTATTCTATAAAATGATTTCAAATATTTGTGCCGTTGATATCAAAGACGATTTCTATTTGATGAGTTTTATGAAATATCTTACGCATGCTAAAACTGAATATGATAAATTAAAAGACGCTCTTGAAAGTGTTAATGAAACTGGCTATGGCATTGTTATGCCTACAATGGAAGAAATGAAACTCGAAGCACCACAAATATTAAATCGTGGCACAAATTCGGGCGTTAGACTAAAAGCAAGTGCGCCTAGTTTACATATTATGCGTGTTGATGTTGAAACAGAAGTTTGTCCAGCAGTTGGTGGCATGAGTCAAAGCGAAGACTTCTCTAAATATATGCTTGCTGAGTTTGAAAATAGCCCCGAAAAAATTTGGGATACCAATATGTTTGGAAAACCACTTTCTGCACTTGTGCGCGAAGGCATCCATGGTAAACTTCAATCAATGCCAGAAGAGGCTCATGTTAAGATTAGAAAGACACTTACAAAGATTGTTAATGAAGGGAAGGGCGGGATGATTTGTATCCTACTTTAAGTTTAAGACTGAAATTTTAGGAAGAACGGCGTTACTGCCGTTTTTTTTGGCACAGTCATTTACAGCAGAGTAAACTCTTGCGCCGAAAAAAAGTCGAGCCTTGTTCTTCACAAAAATTTCAGTCTTAAAATATAATAGATGATTTTAGGAAGAACGGCGTTACTGCCGTTTTTTTCGCCACAGTCATTTACAGCAGAGTAAACTCTTGCGCCGAAAAAAAGTCGAGCCTTGTTCTTCACAAAAATTTCAGTCTTA
>JAVWAR010000077.1:0-2783 GCA_036649955.1 Clostridia bacterium
ATTCGTCTTTCGTAACAAGGTCTTCAACCCGTACTCCATTTCTTTGACTATCGTCAGTTTGGTTTACTTGTGCAATATTTGATTGCTGTTCGTTTTCAAGAGCCTCGCTCTCGTTGCTTTTAGATTTATTATCTTCAACATCGGTTTCGTTTGTTAGTTCAGTAATTTCCTTTTTTTTACCATCATCAGTTTCAAGTTCTACATCCTGTTTTGTCTTGTCTTGGTTCATAGTTTCATGCTCTCCTTCTTCATTTTCTTTCTCCGTAAACTCGCTTTTCTCTTCATCGACATCATCTTTATCATCCTGTTTTTCATTTTCAGAGTTGACTTCATTGCTGTCTTCCAAGAACCCACGAATAACATTTTTTTCCTCGGGAGTTAGTGATTTTAAAGTCTTCAAAAGCAATTTTTTAAACATATTCCTCTCCTTTTGATTGCTTATAAGCGTTTTGGGCTACTAACCTTAGTGCTTTCGCCTCGCTTATTAATATTATACACAATTTTTTGTTTTTTATTTGTTTTTTATTTCTTTTTTATTTCTTTTTTAATAAATTATTTATTCCAACTCTGAATTGTCGCCTCTTCCATTTGACTTTTTTCCATTTTTGTATTTTCTAAATGTCTTATTTCGTCTTCTTGTTCGGTTTGACTTAAATTCTTGTAGGTATCTTTAACAAATCTTCTTGCAGACATATTTCCAGCCCCAAAAACATCGCTGTTTATTTTTAATTTATCAATAAATGGTGATTGGTCTTCGCTTTTAAATATAATTTCAACAATGCCATGATTATAATAATACATTATTTCTTTTAGCATTATATTCACATCTGGTGCATTTAGATTGATTTGCCCATCAAGCCAAGTATCGCTCTTGGTTCTTTCACCTATAATTTCGGTGGCGGTTCTTGCGCCTGCTCCCTCACTTAAAAATGAAGCAAGCGAACTCGCTGAAACGTTTAATTTAAAAGCACAATCTTTATAAATATTTTCTTTTTGAGTTTTAATATCGGTTCCACGTAATAAAAACTGAATAGGTGTTATTTTGTCTTTATCACTATTAAAACTTGAAACTTTCTGATAAAAACGTTCATTCAATGCCCTGCTATCGTATTCAGGGTCGTCTTTATTCCACATTTCCTCAGGAACTAATGCTCTTGCCCTTGCAAGGTCTACTTCGTTTTTCTCGAAATATTTCATTTGGTCAAATTGGAAGTTTTCAGTCCATAATATATCTCCAATAGGTTGCCCAAATGGTGTATTTGGTATTTGTGGAATATCGTCAGTAAATCTCATTAAATAACAGCCTAATGAATTTGGGAATGGAAGAAATTGCTCTTCGTCTATCATAATACTTGGGTAGTTATCTTTAATATATTGTTTTACACTTGGTGGCAAATTGTTCCAATTCTCTTTATGCGATGTTATATTTTGCCTGTTTTGTACCTCAGTTTGAATATTTGAAACCGACTTGTATACCGATGCCATAACACAAGGTTTGCCTGCGTAATTAAAATATCTTTCTTCGCAAATTCCAAAATGACTCTTTGACCCACTTGGGTTTGTATTGTGAATTGCATCAAAGAATACTTTGACGCTGGTTACTTTTCCACTTGCATCAATATCTGCAAAAAAAGTATCAATTCTATGTGCTGTCACATATAGGTCTTTATCTACTCTATTAACTTTAAGTAATGACGTACCGCCTGCAATGGCAAATTTATGACATTTTTTAAGCGCTTTATAGAATTTTGTCTTTTTTGCCCAATCAATAGCAAAATTATAATCAGCACCATCTCCGCTAAAATCAATACCATGAGCAAATAGCATATTATTTAAACCTGTGGCAATACTTTGCAACATTCTTTGCGGAACTAAGCCACTTTTTTTGTTGTGAAAGCCGTTTACCCAACCGTCATAACAAGAAAGACACCTATTGTAATAAATAGCATACAACGGGTAATAATATTCGGGTGCAAGCAAATAAAATGTATTGTTGACATAAAAGTCAAAAAAACTTCCTAACGACTCATCATTATACCCAACGGTATCTATGTCAAAAACTTGTTGACTCATAACTTTCTCCCTTTATCTTTTAAATTTCTTGTTTTGGAAACTTAAAAACATTATCTTCGCATTCTATATTGTTTTTAGGACTTTCTTTTGCTTTTTTCTTACTTTTTAAATGTGATTTCTTTACCTTATTTTGCACTCTCTGTACTTTTTGTTCGTCTTCAACATTACTTCTTAATTTTACAAAAAAATCTGAAAGTTTATCAGCAGAACATATTGTTAGTGTACTCATAAAGTCGTCAAATGACCTTGTCATATCCTTTACTTCACTTAAAAGTTCACAAAAGCAATTAAGAATAACTCTATTTATTTGAGTTTGGTCGCCCATTCCATCAATAATATTTTCACTTGCCATTATTTCAAGTACGTCTTTATCAATTCCACTATCAACTATTTCGGTTTTTTTAATATCTTTTTTATTTTCCATTACTATCATCCACCTTTTCAATATCTTTCTCTTCTATGCCTTGGTCTAATAAATATACTTTCATTAAATTGTTTGCCATGTTAAAAATGCCTTTTGCCTTGATTAATTCTTTTGTAGTTTCCAATAATACATTGAACATTGATATTCTAACAGCCTCATCCTCAGTTTTGTTTGTTTTATCAAACCCTATTTTCTTTAAATATTCCCCTTCGGTTAGTTTTGAGTGTCTTACAAATGTTTCTGCAACTATAAGATTTAGCAGGTTTCTATTGTTTTCGGCTCTTGC
>JAVWAR010000078.1:0-2703 GCA_036649955.1 Clostridia bacterium
TTCATTTTTATTACTAACCATTCTATTTTCATCATTACAATCAAGAGTAATTAATAAATCATATTCACTTTGTAATGGAATATTAAGTGCCTCAGTTCCAACAAGAAATGACAAGTAAGTTGGTAAAGGTTGTCCAATAAACATGTCAACATTCTTACCCAACTGAATGCACGCATCACGAAGAGCAATCGTTGAACCAACTGCATCTCCATCTGTATTAATATGCGAATATATGGCTATATTTTTAGAGCGTTTTATTGCACTAGCAATTTTCATCATCATTTCATTCATTTAAATATTCAACTCATCAATTATTTTTAATATTTTACTACCATCTTCAATACTATTATCTAGAATAAAAACTAACGCAGGAGTATTTCTTAAATTTAGTTTTTTAGCAAGTTGTCCACGAATATAGTTTTTAGCGTTTTCAAGTGTTTCGATAACCTTTTTTTGAACCTCATCATTTCCAAGCACAGAAAAATATACTTTGCAATGAGATAAATCATTACTGGTATTTACTCGTGAAATTGTTATAATTTGATTTTGTAAATCTTTATCGTGAAGTTCTGTAAGTATTATATCAGAAATACATTTTGCAATTTCTGAGTCAATACGTAATGACCTAAGATTACCCATATATTTTCTCCTTATTAATTAATACGTTCAAGCGTATATGCTTCGAAGGTGTCAAGTTCTTTAATATCTGCAAAATTCTTAAATGTAACGCCACATTCATATCCAGCACTGACGTCTTTTGCATCATTTTTTTCACGTTGAAGTGTCGCTATTGTGCCTTCATAAATCATTTTATCACCACGCATAATTCTAACACTGCAACCACGACTAATTTTACCATCAAGTACATATGAACCTGCAATTAAACCAAACTTACTTGCTTTGAATAGAACTCTAATTTCTGCATGTCCAATAACGACCTCTTTATATTTAGGCGTTACCATAGCATCAATTTTAGATTTGACAAAATCCATAACTTCATAAATAATTTTATAAAAACGAACATCAATTTTATATTGTTCAGCAAGAACTTTTGCTTTAAAGTCTGGTTTTTCATTAAATCCAATAATGATTGCTTTTGCACTTTGAGCAAGAGTAACATCATTTTCATTTATTGCACCAACACCACCATAAATACAATTAACTTTAACTTCTTCATTGCAAATTTGGCTAAGTTCATAATTCAGGGCTTCAAGAGAACCTTGAACATCTGCTTTAATTATAACGTTATATTCTTTAAGGTCATTTTCTTTAATTTTGCTAAATAATGTTTCAACTGAAACATCAATAGTTTTAATAAGTTCATCTTTTTCTTTGCCCTTACGGTCTTGAAGTAGTTGTTTAGAAAGTTTTTCATCAACAACATATATTTCATCGCCAGCGCTAGGTACAGAAGTCAATCCAAGAACCGCAACAGCAGTTGATGGACCAGCCTCTTTAAGATTTTTACCTTTTTCATTAAACATTGCTCTAACTTTACCAGTACTTGTTCCAGCAACAATATTGTCACCAATACGTAGAGTACCATTTTGAACTAGTATAGTGGCAACGGTTCCTTTACCCTTATCAAGTGATGCTTCAATAACAGAACCACTTGCTTCACGTTTAGGATTTGCCCTAAGATTTTGATATTCTGCAACAAACAAAATCATTTCAAGAAGTTTATCCATATTCTCGCCTGTTTTGGCTGAAACTGGAACAAGAATAGCATCGCCACCCCATTCTTCTGGAACAACGTCATTTTCAGTTAACTGTTGTTTAATTCTATCAATATTAGCATCAGGTTTATCTATTTTATTAATTGCTACAATCATAGGAACTTTTGCACTCTTAATGTGTTTAATTGCTTCAACAGTTTGAGGTTTAACACCATCATCTGCAGCAACAACTAAAATAGCAATATCTGTAAGATTTGCGCCACGCTTACGCATAGCGGTAAATGCAGCATGTCCAGGTGTATCAATAAATGTAATTTTTTCGCCCTTTTCAATAATACTATAAGCACCAATATGCTGAGTAATACCACCGGCTTCACCTTGAATAACATTAGTTTTACGGAAAAAGTCCAAAAGCGAAGTTTTACCATGGTCAACGTGACCCATTACAGTAACAACTGGTGGACGTTTAACAAGGTCTTTCTCTTCATCATTCATTTCATGTATTTCGCTAAGTTTTTCTTCTGATGTTTTATTTACTTTCTTTTCAAGAGTAATTCCAAATTCTGATGCAATTAATTCTGCTGAATCATAATCAATATTACTATTAATATTAACCATGATGCCAAGTATCATGAATTTACTAATAATTTCTGTAACCGGCTTACCTATTGTTTCAGATAAAATTTTAACGGTTAAGTTTTCAGTAGTTATAATTGCATGATCAATTTTTTGCATTTCTTCAATTTGTTCTTTGCTCTTTTTGTTTCTAGATTTTTTAAAGTTTCTAGAACCTTGGTCATCAATAAGTGTTTCATCTTCAATAAATCCACGCATCATAAGCGCTTTTTTATTCATTGCCTTTTTGTCTTCAACATGGTCAAAAACTTTCTTTTTAGGCGCTTGGAATATTGGCTTTTTAATAATTAAATCAGGCTTATCAAGTTTATCAGCCGTATTCCTTGGTGTGTATGGTCTTGGACTTCCGTCCGCATTATATGGTCTTGGCGTATATGCTGGTCTTGGACTT
>JAVWAR010000079.1:0-2697 GCA_036649955.1 Clostridia bacterium
CAGATTCCGAAGCCTCGAATATACAAAAGCCAAACCCACGAGATACTTGTCTGTCAGTATATTTCATAACGTTCGCTTGTTTTATCTTTCCAAACTGAGAAAAATATTTCTCTAGAGACTCTAAAGCACAATCAAATAATTAAAATGATGTATACGATCTGTGGTCTTAAATGAAAGACCTCCGACAAATAGTTTGCTAAATGTTAACTAATGGTCCAAAACTGCATACTCTTGATAATATTTCAATGCTGTATCAAAACTTTTTATTCGACTTACACTGCCGCCTATTCCACTAATTTTATAAAATATTGAGCCGATTGATGAGATTGCAACTGTAATAGTTCCAAGTGAAAGTTCGCCTTTTAAAAGCGACATTGTTGCAATGACGAGGACCATTGTCCCAACAATAATTTTTATAATACCCATTATTAAATTGCCCGCGTTGTCTTTTTTAATTTTTGAAACAACTTTTTCACTAATTTCGTCTAAATATTGTTGTCTTTTATTAAATAAGTACTTTGTACTTGCATATGGTCGAAGATCTTTTTGAAAATATTCACTTTCCAAAATGCCGCTAATATTATTAAATTTAACCCTTGCATCAGCATTATACCAGTAAATTTTAATATTCCGTTGAGTCAGCCTGTATTCTACAATGATTGACACAATAAGTACGATAAAAAACACTGGCAAAAACCATAAACTAATTGAGCAAAAGAAAATAAAATAACCTATTGTTGTAATAAACATTCCACCAATTTCAAGCGCTTGCTGAAAAACATTATTTATGGCAATTTTGGGATTAACCATTTTTTGCCTAATTTTTTCAACTTTTCCACTTTCAAAATGTTCAAACTTTAAACTGTTTTCTTTTTTAAGTAGGTCGGTATCAAATTTTATTGAAATATTAAAAGTGCATTTTTGTCTCACCAAATCTTTCAAGAATTGTAGTAACACACTCAAGAGCCTAATCACGCCAAATATTATAATGGCGCTAATCATTGAACCAAGCGCAATATTTCCACCGATAAAACCAATAACCGCATCAATAAAATTAGTTGTAACAGTTAATATAAGAGGGGTAATAGCCGATGCCCCCACAGTAATTACTATGGACAATATAATCCATAGCGGTGAATATTTAAATAATGTTTTAACAGCAAACCAAATATTTTTCATTTGTCTCCATTGTATACCATTTAATTTACTTATCAGCCACTTATTACCTAAAATTGTTGTATGTTTATTTGTTTTTTATAGTCATACATACAGGCATAATTAGCTGATAAATCCTTGGTATTAATTACTTTTTTAAGTTTATAAAATATCTATAAACATCTCCCCAATTCCTAACTTCTGTAACATTTTCATGCTCCATAAAATCTAAAACCAACGTTCTAAAATATAAACATTTTATTCCGTTATTGGCAATGTTTATTAAAACCTTTTTACGATCATCGATCATGACCTCAACTTTTTCTTTGATACACGCATCTAGTTTGTTTTTTTGATTATATATTAATTTGTCAAACACAATACCTTCTTCTGCAAGCCTTTTATTTGTTATATCAATTTCAATATCGCTCCAAATGCCTCGCGCAGTTATTGCAATAAGCTTATGTCCATCGGCTTTCAGTTTGTAAAAAACCTCTTTAGCATACGGAAATAATGGCGCATCGTTAAAAATTTGTACAAAATATTTATTATAAAAATCATCCATTGTTTCTTTTGACCAATCATATCTTTCTAAAATTGTATTCCCTTCAAAATTAAACATTCCTTTGCCCTTAATGCTTATGTCATGAAGCTCTGCTTTTGTTCTAAAAAAATTTTCTGTATCGAATAGTACTCCATCAATATCTACACCTATTACCATTTTCCATCCTTTTTATAACTTAAATAATGAATACAACATTATTTAAACATAATCCATTATATTAATATTATTATATTAAGTCATTATGCCAGCTTTGTCAATTATATAAGCAAATAAAAAGACAAGCATAAAAGCTTGTCTTTGCAATTCATTACCTATTTCTTTTTTGCTGGAGCTACCGGTTTTTTAGCTGGAGCTACTGGTGCCTTTACTGCTGCTTTGCAAGCTGCTTTTTTAGGCTCTACTTTTTTTGCTACTGCCATGATAAATACCTCCTTTATTTAATTAATATCATTATATTATTACTACAATAAAATGTAAAACGAATTTATATAAGTTTTTTGCAAATATATATCAATTTATACTTTTTTGTTTAAAATTCTATACTATGGATATTCTTTCTTTGGAGGGCATATGGAATACATAAAAGGTGAGCCGTTTTTTTGTCAAGCAAGTAAAAAAATAAAAGCATATACTTACATTAATCATGACACTGAAACAGATATTTTAATTATTGGCGCAGGAATTGATGGGTCTATTTTGAATTATTTTATTTCGCAAAAGTATGATGTTACGCTTGTTGAAAAATCAAGAATAGGACTTGGCTGTTCATCATGTGCAACGGCACTTTTAGAGTATCAATTAGATGACTACGCAGATAACTTGCGAACTTATTTAAGTGAAGAAGAAATAATCAGCGCATATAATAGCGGACTGACTGCGCTTGACACATTAAATAACACAATAAAAAAATTGGGTAATAAGTGCGAATATTCTAAACGTCCTACATTATTATATACCAACAATATTTTTGCAAAAAC
>JAVWAR010000080.1:0-2644 GCA_036649955.1 Clostridia bacterium
TTCTGAGGCAGCAGAAAACACTAGTTTAGGCACTTCTGGTGGTGGATATCCAAAACGTGTTGCAGAAGTTTTTTATAAAAATGGTCTTATTAATTTGAAACGTACACTTGAAAAGAAAGTATGGGCTTGGAGCGATGTGAAAAAAATAGTAGGGTACGAAAAGGCTATTTCTATGCAGGAATTTAATCAAGACCCTATGCAATATATTTGTGATTTGCTTGCGCTTACGAATATGATTAAAAATTCAATTTATGATGCTATTAAAAATGCTCCACCAGTCGATAATTCAATTAACGCAATTCTTCCAAATGACGCATATTTATATAATGAAAAAGATTTAAGTTACAGAATAAAACTTAATGGTGGAAATTTGGTTGGAGATTCCAATGTTCAAGAAATTTTAGCGACTATTTATAAAAATAATGAAGGGTATCTATACAAATTGGGTGCATCTATTAAAGTTGTTAATATAATTACCATTAAAATTGATGATTTAATAATAAAATAAGTTAATTTAAAAAGAAAAAAGAACACAAGTTTGTGTTCTTTTTTATGGTTTTAATAACAAAAATTACTATTCATTTCCTAAACTGATTTGTTTTACTATTAATGCAATTCTTTCTGCACTTTGTGTCGCAACGTCAAGCGATTCATTCTCAATCATAATTCTAATTTTGTCTTCTGTTCCGCTTGCTCTAACAAGAACTCGTGAATCTTTACCAAGTATTTCGTGTTCTCTGGTAATTGAGTCGGTCAGTTTTTCGGAATTTATAATTCTAATTTTATCATTTACTGGAATATTTATATTTGCCTGCGGGAATAGTTTAACGTCAAATAATTCTGAAAGTGATTTTTTTGTTTTACAAATAATTGAAGAAAGTATAAGCGAGGTAAGAATTCCATCACCAGTGCTTGCTTTTTCTTTAATTATTATATGTCCAGATTGTTCACCACCTAAACTTAACTTGTGAGATAATATCTTTTCCAGAACGTATTTATCACCGATATCTGATCTTATAAGAGTTATACCTTTATTAATTAAGGCTTTTTCTATGCCCATATTTGTATGACTTGTGCCTACAACCGTATTGCTATTTAACTTATTGTTTTCTTTTAAATATGTTGATAAAATGTATAGTATCATATCACCATTGTATATCAATCCTTTACTATCTACTGCTACTATTCTATCTGAATCTCCATCAAATGCAAATCCTATATCAGCCTTATTATCTAAAACGTTTTTAATTAGCGATGATGGGTATAGCGAACCACAATTATCATTAATGTTTATTCCACACGAGTCATTATGTATTACTTTAACGTCACAGCCTAAACGATTATATACTTCGGGTGCTATGCTATACGATGCACCATTACTACAATCAATAACAACTTTTAATCCATCAAGAGGTGCAAACACACATGATTTCAAGTGTTCTATATACTGCGAAACCAATTCGGGCTGATATGTTAAATGTCCAAAATTTGGATGAGTGGCATATATTGTCTTTATAAAGTTTCTTTCCACATTTTCTTCATTTTTGTCAGAAAGTTTATAACCATTCTTATCAAAAATTTTAATTCCGTTGTATTCACTTGAATTGTGTGATGCGGATATTACAACGCCAAAATCAGCCATTAAAGTTTGTGTAAGATATGCTATTCCGGCAGTTGGGCAAATGCCAACGTCTATAATTTCAGCACCAGCGTCAATAGCGCCAAGTGCGAATGCTGTTGATATAAGACATCCGCTTACACGGGTATCTCTACCAATAACAATTTTGGGTCTATCTTTTAAAGAGCAAAGTGCATTGCCACATTTTGTAGCAACTTCACTTGTAAGTTCTGTATTAACTCTGCCTCTTAATCCATCTGTTCCAAAAAATATACCCATACAATTACTCCTTTTTCAAATATTTATTAGCCATATTTGGTTTAACTTCTTGTTTAACTCTACCAATTACAAAATCATCAGCAAGTGTGTCTTTGGTTACGGTAGTTCCAGCGCATATATAACAATTTTCGGCAATATTTAGTGGTGCAATTAAATTGCAGTTGCTTCCAATAAATGAATTGTCACCAACCTTAATTTTGTTTTTAGACTTGCCATTATAATTTATAAAAATTGCGCCACAGCCAATATTACAGTTTTTGGATATTTCAGCATCACCAACGTAAGCAAGATGCGATGCCTTAGAACCATCTCCAATAATAGAGTTCTTTATTTCAACAAAGTTTCCAATTTTTACATTTTTTCCAATTATGCTATCTGGTCTGATTCTGGAAAAAGGTCCTATATGAGTGTCACTTCCAATTTTAGCACCTTCAATATTGCTTTGTTCTATTTTACAATTACTATCAATTTCACAATTAATAATATGGTTTCCGGGTAAAATAATACAATTATCTTGTATTATGGTATTACCTTCAATTCTGTTATTTTCATAAATTGTAACATTGTTTCCAACAACAACCGACTTATCAATAAAGATGCTTCTTTTATTAATAAGTTTAATATTTTTGCCATGTTTAAATTTCATAAAAAATAAATCTCCTTTATCTATTATATGAAAAAAAATAATGTAGTGGTATATTTATTTTTTACAATAGACTTTTCTTTTTCTCAATAATTATATCATAT
>JAVWAR010000081.1:0-2640 GCA_036649955.1 Clostridia bacterium
TGGGTAGACTCTTTATCACTTATAAAGAAAAGTGGTGACTTGTATAATATTTATGGTAATTTATATTATGTTTCAAAAGTCAAGAACACATATTTTAGTGACCATGTAATAAGCGAAGTGGAATTTTCAAAAGATTTTAATAGACTATCTCAAATAATTGGAATACCTAGCGAACCTAGATTTTATGAAATAAGCGAAAGAAGTTCTATAAAACGAGAAATATCTCTTGACGACTATATTGTTGTAGGTACGTCAGTACAAACTACCAGTGGCGAAAACTCATTTATTAAAGAAAATGCGTGGGAATATATTGCGTCTTTATTGCTGGGACAACAAACCCAGTTCCCTAAATATGCAATAACAATGTTTAAAAACGATGTAAATAAAGAAACCGCATTTGGTAACGAGTCGTTTCTTGTCAAGACTTGTCATCCAATTTGTGCTTATTCCATAGAAAACTCTTTAACATTAGAATGGGACATGAAAGACAACTTTTCAGCGGGTGACCAAGTATTAACCACGGAAAGACATAAGCCCGACCAAAGTGTCGTAGACACTGCATATAACACATTAATTCCTTTTAGATATGCTGATATTTATGGAAGATGTGATATGATAGACTTCGCAATAATGACGGACTATAATTTTACAAATGACGAAGTTATGCTTTTACCAAAAAACCCGATAGATATTACATTAAACAAGGACAAGTTTTTATTTGGTAATAATTTGCCCGAAGACTATGGTAAACATGATAGGGGAATTATAGTTTTAAAAGACAATAGAGAAAGTTTGAGTTTTAACTACAACCTACAAACTCAAACAGATAGTGACAGGTTCGTGCTTTCTGCATATATGTGGCGTCCAAATAAAACAAGTTTAAAACTTGCATTGTTAAAAGAAGAAGTGAATAAAATCTCAAACGAAACAATACCTGATAGAAACATTATAGTTTCAGACATTCCTTTTTCTTATGTTGTAGACAAAGCAAATAATAACATCAAAATAAATATATCGCAACTATTAACTGACTATGCGATAAGCAAGGGAACTACACTTGATAAACTACTTGAAAATGCAAATGCCATTGCCCTTATTGCCTCTAACGACGTCAGTGAATTAACTGATAGCGGTGAAACATATTTTATTATGGCAAGAAATATTACTGGTTTAGAAATTGTTGATGCCTCTAAAAACTGGTTTATTTCAAACTATAACAAATAAGTGTATAATATAAATAAGTGTACAATACAAACAAAGAAATCATTTAACGAGGTTAAAGGGGTATAAAATGAATACAATAAAGATTATTTTAGCAGAAAGTGGCAGTATCGCAGACATAATGAAAGACTTCCCGCTATATCAAGGGGCTTACCAAAATAAACTATTAAACGTGTTAGTGCCAAAAAGCATACTAGCACCATATATTGACTCACAATTAATTGGAATAGGTGGCGTTGAAACAAACAGCACTATATTGACGTTTTCAACAACCATAGGAATGACTTTTTTAGAAAGAAACGGGGCAATAGATAAAAGTAAGAGTTATAATGTTAGATATTTAAAAGACTTAATATATAACAATGTTGAATACTCTTTATTTGAAAGAATGTTACCTCAGGCTTTTACTATATTTGCTGGTGAGGGAGAAAACGCACCAAAACTTATTATTAATATAAACAACATAAAAAAAGATGCAACCACTGGTGTATCAAAAGTAATATCTCTTATTACAAGTCAAACATGTTCTTTAAATGTCTTAGAGAGTTCTATACTTGACGAAGACCCACCAATCGAACCAACGGAAGTAAATCTTATTAATGGAGACATAAATGATTTGTATATAAAATACAATAAAAATACGGTCGATATTAACGCATTGCAGAACACTAAGCAAGACAAGGTTGATAATACTCTATCAACAACGAGCAAGTCGGTTGTAGGCGCAATTAATGAGTTGTTATTAAACAAACAAGATAAAACCGATAACACACTGGCAACTTTGAGTAAATCAGTTGTAGGGGCAATTAATGAGGTAAACTCGAATTCAAATACAAATGCAACAAATATTGAAACAATTTCAGCCGACCTTGCTTATTTAAAGGCATATATTAGTACGGGTGAAGTATTTATTGGTATGATGACCGTAAACGTTTTACCAACAATCTCAGAATTAAATGATTTCGTGTTTCAGACAACTGGAAGAACGACAATTAATGGAGATACAATCATTGTCGTACTTGACATTCCTGATAAAACAAATAGGAATTATAAATATATTTATGGTGCAGGTAAATGGTCTAGTTACGAATTGCCTGCAATGGAAAAATCTTCGAATGGAACTTATGGAATAATAGAAGGAACTTACGGAACAGGTAAAACATATAGTACATTGGTTGATATTGTTGATGGCGACATTTCTAAAATATACACGAAAGACGAAACCTCTAATACAATGGTAGATATAAACTCATTTATAAACACGAATAAAAACAATATTGCAGCGAATAAAAACAATTTATTAGATATAGAAAACGGAATTATTCCCGCTGGCAACTCTCTAAAAATGAATGGAAAAACGGAAAATCAACTAGATGTAAAAAATTCTTCTTTAGTGAATGGTAATGTTGAAGACCAACT
>JAVWAR010000082.1:0-2490 GCA_036649955.1 Clostridia bacterium
GCATGACTTGTTCGCCACGCACGTTCGCCAGTTTGCTCAGCTCCGGAATGCCGGCGATCAGTTGCTCGACGCCGACCTTAGCCGCCTGATACGTCGCGCTGTTGGCGGCGCTGGCACCCGCACCGGCAATGGTGCCGCCCGTGGCAAGCACCACAACGTTGGCGAGTTTGGTCTGGGTTTCGACTTCTTTTGCCTGAAGGGCGGTGGGCAGGAGCATGAGGAGGGCCAAAGCGCCCGGAAACAAAGTGTTGAAAGCAGATTTCATTATTTTTCTCTCTAGTAGTGAGACGGTGCTGATGCAGGTTCATCTAGATGCGCCCCAGCCGATCTGGATGCCGGGGTGCAGGGTAGGGAGCAGGATCTGTACCATTCGTACTCTGCTCGATAAAAATGTTTAAGTTCATGATTTGCATCAGTATTTATCAAAACGTTTTGCATTTCCGCTTTCATTTTCTTGTGTAGGCTAATGTGTTCTTGAACCATCAATGACCTGCCGTGACCGAAGTCATCAGCGTCACCTGAAAGAATAAACTTTGTATGTTCTTCAATGTGAACATCATGGTCATCAATTTCAAGAGGCGGTTTAATTTCACCGCACATTATGTTTTCTTTATTGGCATTTTTAATGTTTAGCGCAACAATATCAAGTGTGTTTTCCCAAATTCCAAAGCCCAATGCTTCAAGAACTCTCGCCCTCATGCGACCAGACATTTTACCATTTTCATCAGTAAGTAGTCCATTTTTTAAAAGTTCAAGCAATAATGATTTGCGTGTTGCAGGTGTTTCGCTAAGTTCATTTGTCGTGTCCATAATGACGTCATCACTAGAAATATCACTGCCCCGCCAATAAAAGATTTCAACATCCCCATTGCCATCAACTTTTTGAGATAATCTTTTATTGTCAGCAAATTGTTTATATAACCTAAGGGTTTTCTTTCCAATTTCCATAATTGATTCTCTTATGTGTTCAGCACAAGAAGATAGTCTGGTATCATCTTGTTCAATAAGTAAATTAAGGGCAGTACCAGACGAAACTCCACTTGGAACAGCAGACCCTCTCATAAGTTCCGAAACACCAGAAACTGCAATAAATTCGTTAAGAAGTCGGTCCTCTTCGCTATTAAAATCATTAGGAACATCACCAGCATCCATAAATCTTGGAATTGGCGAACCCGCGCGATAAACAAGAACTTTACCAGGAGCAAGTCCGTCATCTTCAAGATTGTCAAGGTCAACAGAACCTTCCTCAACAGCAAGAACACCGCTAGCAAGCCTAGCCATAAATTCATGTTTTCTATTTTTAACAGCATTGTAAGCGCGCTGAATGGGAATACATCTGTCAATTACACTTGTTCCCCAAAACGAACCAATAGCCTCAGTTGAAATTTGTCTAACAAATGGAAACCCTCTTTCATCACCTTCACTTGTAATAAAAGGTAATTCCGTATTAGATAAAAGTTTTCCACCACCAACAATTATGAGTCTTCCATTAGGAAATTCAATAGATGGTTTAATGTATTTTTCAATAATTAAAACATGGTCATGCTTAATGCTGTGGCAATTCCTAGAAACAGATTCATCACCACCAGTCATAGAACTCATACCAAAACTATTGAACGATAATGTGTCGTTATCAGTGCCTTCAACGTCAACCGAATAAATTTCACGAACCTTAGAAGCAGGATAAGGTCTAGCATGAATAATACTTTCGCAGTCTTCAATAGAGGTTGCACCAGAAGAAGATGGGAAAATTTCAAATGGCGAGCAAACAGATAATTGAACGTCACCAGCAAGAATAGCATTTTCGTCATTAGAGTAAATAACCTCACCTTTGTTTGTATTCCAAAGAATTTTATAGAATGAAGTACCGCAAACTTCGCTCCAAAGAGTCGCCTTAGAGATAAGAGAAGAAAGGTCAACTTTTGATGCAAAACTTTCAAGAATAGCCTTAGAAAGTTTAGCGGAATAAATATCCTTAGACTCAGAACCACGAGGCCTAACAGCGAAAGAAGGTTTAACTCTGCCGAGTTTAGATAATCTAGTTTCAATAATTGGTGCTATGTGGTTAAAAACCTCACGTTGTTCCCATAAATAATTTTTAGGAATTTCATCAATTTCGCCTCTTGGAGAAACAGCCAAAAACTGATTTCCAAGTTTGTAATTAATGTTAAGTTCCCAAGCCAGTTCAAAACTACGGCGTTCATTGCGCCTGTCTTCAAAATCAGCATAGACCTCTGCAACAAGTTCCGCGTTCATTTTTTCTTTCATAATATCGCTTAATTTGTCATGCTTTATTTTTTTAAATACGCTTTCATTGCTCGCGTTGTCAAGCGTCTTAGTTCTTATGTTTTCCGTTTTAGTATTGATATTTGCACTATTATTAGTACTATTTGCATGTATGTTGTTACTGATTTGCATTTTGTTCCCCTTATTTAATAATTAAAATATTTTAAAAGATTTAAAAAAACAATTACATTGTATTTTTCGTAG
>JAVWAR010000083.1:0-2350 GCA_036649955.1 Clostridia bacterium
CAATTATTTTAGCGCAAAGATTACTTGCAGAATTTTCAACTAAAAATCCATTGTAGTTATCAACAATAAAACTTGCTGCCGCTGAATTTTTAAGACATATTGTTGGTGTATTTACAGATGCCGCCTCAATTTTCACAATGCCATCAGTATCATAGTTTGATGGAAATACAAAAATATTTGCTCTTGCATATAATGACAACAACTCTTCCTGATTTGTTATTGAACCCAGAAGAAATACGCATGTTGTTAAATTATATTTAGTAATAAGTTTTTTTAATTTACTTTCTTCAATTCCTGTTCCAACATAATAGAATTTAAAAGTTATTCCACTTTCATGTAAAAGTTTGCAGGCTTCTAGTATTAAAAAGATATTTTTTAGCGCGTAAAGGCGACCAACATAAAGCATAACAAAATCGTTTTCTTGCAGTGAATGTTTTTCATTTGCAAGTTGTATATATTCTTCCTTTGTTTTTAAGACAATTAAGTCGCTAGCATTACGAACAATTTCTATTTTATTTTTACAGCCATAACTTTGAAGAATGTTTTTGCAAAAATTATTCATAGTATAACAAACTGTACATTGATTAAAAATTGGCATAATAAATGCAAGTGCAATATTTGTCAGTAGGTCGTTATGTGTTATTGAGTCAATATCTTTTCTATATTGACTATGGAATGTTGATATGCAAGGAATCTTGTGTCTTTTCGCATAGGCAAGTCCAGCATTACCCATTGTAAATGGTGAGTGAATATGTACTATATCAAGATTTGATTCACGTAATTGCTTTTTAAAAGCGGAATCCTGATTTGGAGTCGCAAGCACATATGATGCATAACCAATAGGAATAGATTTACATCTTACAACTTTATAAGGGAAATCATCAGTATATTCACCTTTAACAAAGTTTTTGCAAGTGAAAACTGTTACATTTGCGACCTTTGATAGACGGCGGGCATAATTGTCTGCAACTTTAACGACTCCATCTATCATAGGGTAAAAAATATCTATAAATATTCCAATGTTTAGTTTTTTCATATTTATTCCTTTATTTTTTTATAAATTTCAAGATATTCATTTGAGGTTGTTAGCCAAGACTTAGGAATAGTCAACTCTGCATTTAATCCACAAGTTTTAATAAGTTCCTTATTTTGAATAAGTGTTTGCAGTGAATTTGCAAAGGTAAGTTCACTATCAGTAATAAATCCGTTTTTATTATTTGTAATTCTTTCGCTACTTCCAGTATTGGCTATTGTAAGAGCAGGTACTCTATGAACAGCAGATTCAACAACAACAAGCGGGTCATTATCAAACTTAGATGGGAATAGGAATAAATCAGCATTAGAATATAATGAAGACAATAAACTTTTGTCTTTAATTTCACCAGTAAAAGTAACGTTGTCAGTTATATTTAAATCTTTAATTTGTTTTTTAAAATAATCGTCATCAGAGCCTGTTCCGACAAAAAACATTTGGAATTTTATATTGTTTTGTTTTAGATTGTACAGGCTATCTATAATGACCTGTATGTTTTTATATGTGACAATGCGACCAACAAACAATAGAAATGGTATTGACTTATTAATATTAAAATAATTTTGCGCTAATACTTTATTCTGTGAAAAGTCTTGAATCTTATCAAACATTGCACCATTGCGTATTACTGTTATATTATCTTTAAAGCCATAACTTTGTAGTTCGGCTATCATATCTGTTGAAACCGTACAGACGCATGTTGCTTGATTCATTATTTTTAAAAGAGAATTAATTAAAATATTAACTATTGTTTTTGATTTTATACTTTTTTCAAAAGCCATTTTAAATTTTGTATGAATAGTAATTACGCTTGGTATTTTATGCTTTTTTGCATAGCGAATACCATAACCACTAACGCCTGATGCACTTTGGCTATGAATAATATCAGGTTTAAATTCCTTTAAAAACTTCCTAAGGTTACAGGATAATTTGGGCATTGCCATATAATCGTTTTTTGAAATTTGAATGCTTGGTACGCGTATAACAGTAAATGAGTATTTGTCATTACAATTATGATATTTAGGAGCAATAACGGCTACATTGTTAGTTTTGCTCAGTTCTTTTGCAAGTCCATATACTGCTTTTTCTGTGCCTCCAATGCCAGGAAAGAAACTATCTGTAAATATTGCGATATTCATAAGCACTCCTTTTTTTAAGTATAACATAATTAATTTATCAAATCAAATGAATTGATATTAGTTGCAATGTGTGGCAATTATTGATATACTCTTTTTGTGAGGTCATAATGAATAAAACGGAAACGATAAAAAAGGGTATTGACACCTTTATTAATTCAAATTATTTTATATTTTCTTT
>JAVWAR010000084.1:0-2340 GCA_036649955.1 Clostridia bacterium
TTTATAATTATTTTTTCATCTTTATTTATCTCTAAACCTAACTATATAGTAAAAGCAGAGAACACTACCTCACCCACCAAATGGGCAAAAATAAAGTCTGGCGCATTATTGTATAAAACACGCGATAGTTTGAAAACCACTTACGATAATGTATATTTTATTTTGCCACAATCTTACTTTGTTGAACTTCTTGAAAATAATACAAGTGAAATAATTAAAGTAAAATATGGTTCTATTATTGGCTATGCAAAACAATCACATTTGACAAGGGTTGACTTTATTCCCAAAAAACCAACACTTGATGACGTAACATTTAATATAGGAAATATCAGTACGCAACTTAGAAAAACACCTGATACAAATGATGATAAAATTGTTACAATTTTAGAAAGTGGAACTACTGGAATAAATTATATAGCAGAAATAAGTGGAACTATACCAAGCGGACAAACAACAAGCACATGGTACTTTGCTGAATATACACCAACGTTTGACCCAACCTCTGTATATAGAGGATATGTTCATAAATCTAAAACAATAGCCATGGGAATTATAGAAGTTAATCTTGAAGACAATCCTATAATAAATATGCCAGACAATTCACAAGCAAGTGGAAAAGGAATAACAAAAATATCAACAACAACAAAAATTATATTGATAGTATTAGTAACTCTTCCATCAATAATAATAATTGCACTTCTTGTTACACACAAAAAAAAGACACAAAATTTAAATGATGCGCCTGTAAATAATCTGCAAATTCCATCAGAATTACTTCAAAAACATGCAATAAACAAGCAAAATGGCGAAAAATGTATAAAACAAGAAAATAATTCATTTAGATTAAAAAGCAAAAAAGTTAAAGATTTAGAAGAACATATAAAAGAATTTGGCGAAAAAAATATAGACAATGTAAGAAAAAGTGACAAAACAATAGACCAAAAAAGTGAAGAAAAAACAATGAGTTTTTTATTAAAAGAAAAGCAAAAAACACCGCAAAAGTATATAGAAAGACAATTTGATTCAAGCGCAATTTTTGCAAGTACGGACGAAAACGACCTGCTTTAAGTACTGAATATTTCTACTTTTTAGTTGAATTTATGATAAATAAAAAGCGCAATTTGCGCTTTAATTTATTATGTTTTTTACATGCCTCATCATGTTTATTATTCGTCTTACTAAACTCTGCATAATTACTATGCAACTTACTAAACTTTACATAATTACTATTCTTCTTACATAATCTTTCTTATTTAGAGTAAATTCTACATACTTCGCTCACATAAAACAGATTCATTTTCATCTGAATTATTTGAAAGCATATCTTCGCGCCTTGCAAGTAACCAGTTTTCACCACAAAATAAGTTGTCATAAAATTTATTATTTTTGCGCAAATTTAAAGATTCATGGGCAAGTTTATTGTAAATATAATTTTCTCTTCTGTTATATGCACTGAGTGATAACTCATACTTAAAGCACATTGATATGCGTGGTAAATCACGAATACATGAGTCAAATAATATATGCTTTTCCATATTAGTTAGGACGGAGATTAGCGCCTGCGCTTCTTCTTTAATACGTTCTAAATTTTTATATCTTTCAGTAACATCAATAAGCATTTCCATTTGTTTTTCGGTTTTATGAGTTGCCACATAATCAGGGTCATAATTAAATTTAAAAAGCCTATTATCAATTTGTCGTTTTATAAGTCTTTTTATGTTTGGTATATATTTTACACTGAGAACAAGCGCTTTAACATTTGCAATTAGTTTATTACATTCCTCTTCATTTTTCGTTCTTGTAATAAGCGTGGCGCGTGAAAACTTCCACATCATACCACGAATTAAACCTTGATTTGTATTCATTTCTGACCCGCTATATGGTCTATTTATATAGCGCAAAGTATTTGCATTTGTTGGTATAATTCTTATAAAATCAGTGTTTTTATATACTTTTTGAGCATTTTTATCATCATTTTGCATATTTTCATTATTTTTATTTTTCAAAAATACATATTTTTTATTGGTTCTGCAAAGACCTTTTTTTATCCTTGCATAAAAGTTTTTCTCCTTAAAAATAATTGCACCCTCACCATTATTTAGCATTTTAATATCCCCCTTTAATATTGTATATTTTTGTCGTTTTTTGTCAATAACAACTTATTAATGTTTTAATAAATCATTATTTTTAATATTTGTTTTGTTTTTATATACTTGTTTTTTAATAGTTTTATATCTTGAATTAAGAAAATTTTGTTCCCCCCGCTTTGCATTCAACATAACATATAGGTTATGGCTATGTAAATGCCGTGTTCCGCACGATGGAAAAGTATTTGATATT
>JAVWAR010000085.1:0-2335 GCA_036649955.1 Clostridia bacterium
TATAACCTTTCCAAACACTATTCAAATAGACCATCATCAAGGCAATCCTAATTTTGCAAGATTAAATATGGTTGATTTGCAAGCATCATCTACTTCTGAAATTATATATTCATTGCTTGAATATATGGATATTGTTTTTGATTATAATATTTGTACTGCATTGCTTGCAGGTATTCTTACAGATACTGGTTCACTTAAATTCTGTAATGCAAAGCCAAGTACATTTAAAATTGTTGCATCTCTTCTCGAAAAAGGGAACATTGATATCTCAGTTATAAGTGAAAAACTTTTTAGTAGTCTTACTATTAATCAATTTCAATTAAATACGGCTGGTATGAAAGGTACAAGATTTTACTATAATAACAAGTTGGCAATTATAACTTTGTTATATGATGACTTAATAAAAAGCAATACTAATTTGTCTGATGCAAAGGGTTTAACGCGCTTTGCACTTGAAGTGGAAGACACTTTAATGGCAATACTTGTTTGTGAGGCTCAGAAAGGTGTTTTTTATATTTCACTTAGGTCAAAAGGCAAAACAAACGTTTCGAAAGTTGCGGGTAGTTTTGGTGGCGGTGGGCATGTAAATGCATCGGGTTGTCGTTTATACGGGAATATTGAAATGGTTACTGAAAAACTAGTTAAAAGTGCAGGTGATGAACTTTGTTAAAGAGTGGAATTATTATTGTTCTAAAACCAACGGGTTTATCATCGTCAGACGTTGTGTCAAGAATGAGAAAAATACTTGGTACTAGACAAGTTGGACATTTAGGGACACTTGACCCAGCAGGAACTGGTGTTTTGCCAATTAGTTACGGAACGGCTACAAAATTATTTGATTATTATCTTAAAAAAGATAAAGTATATCGTGCAATGTTTAAGTTTTCTGTTGAAACTAATACATTGGATAGTGATGGTGAAGTTATACACAGGGATGATAAAATTATTACAAAAAATGATATTTTATCAATATTGCCACAATTTATTGGAAAAATAAAACAAGTTCCTCCTAAGGTTAGCGCTGTTCATATAAATGGTAGACGTGCTTATGATTTAGAACGCAACCATGTTGAATTTAATATACCATTTAAAGAAGTTGAGATATTTGATATTAAAGTTGCAGATACTGATACAATAAATTTGTTTCAGTTTGACATACATTGTTCTGCTGGAACTTATATAAGAAGTTTGGCACGTGATATTGCAGTAGGTTTAAATACTTTTGCTACAATGGTATCAATTATTAGAATGAAAAGTGGAAGTTTTTTAATTGAAGACGCGCATGCGACAGAGGAAATTGCTCAAAATCCAGAAAAATACACTATCAGTATTGAAAATGCTTTATCAAGTGAAAAAAATATTGAAATTAATAATGAAGATTATTATAGGTTTAAAACGGGACAAGAAATTTTCTTAAACAAAGAATATGACCAAGTAAATATAGAGTTTGTAGCAATTTTGTTTAATAATAAAGTGATTGCGCTTGCTGAAATTAACAATGGAAAACTTATTATAAAAAGTCGATTTAACAATGAGGATAAATAATGGTAAAATTTGGACCATCAGGGAATAGTGACAGTTTTTATAATACTTGTAAAGAGTCTATTGAAGCCCCAAAGTGGCTTAAAGAAAGAAGTCTTGATGCTTATGAATATAGTTTTGCTAGGGGTACAAATATTAAAGATGAAACGCTTAAACTTATAGGTAATGCTTTTAAAAAAGAAAATATAGCACTAAGTGTTCATGCTCCATATTTTATAAATTTTGCAAATCCCGATGAACTACTCGTGGAAAAGTCATATGGATATATTATTAATAGTCTTAAAAAAATGAAAATATTAGGTGCAACTAGATGTATATTTCATGCTGGAAGTTTAACAAAACAAACCAGAGAAGAGGCAAATAGATTGATACTTCTAAGATTGGCAATTTTAAGAGATTTAATTTATGATGAAGGACTGCAACAATTCTACATTTGTCCTGAAACTATGGGCAAACATGGACAAGTTGGCACGGTAGATGAAGTTATTGAAATGTGCAAAATTGATAAAATATTTATGCCAACATTAGATTTTGGGCATATAAACGCTTATACTGGTGGGTCATTAAAGACGAAAGAAGATTATTTAAAGATTTTCAATAAACTTATTGATGAATTGGGTGATGAGCGAGGACGGAATGTACATATTCATTTTTCAAAAATAGAATATGGTGATAAGGGCGAACTAAAACATTTAACGTTTGATTCTGACTCGAAATATGGACCTGAATTTAAACCACTTGCAGAAGCGATGAAAGAATTGAATATTAATGCGGTAATTGTTTGTGAGTCAAG
>JAVWAR010000086.1:0-2279 GCA_036649955.1 Clostridia bacterium
AAGCACTATATACTTAGTATATACTATCATTTATTAAATAATTAGGCAAATGAAATTTAGTTTTCATTTAATTAAATAAATAAAAAAGCAGAATTTATATTCTGCTTTTTAAAATATTAATCTTTAAATACTATTGCATTTCTTCTATTAATATCATAGAAAATGGCTTGTTCATTCAAACGTTTACCTGAAACATAAGGCATATCCATTTTTCCAATGTTATAATAATCTTTATGCTTAAACCATGGTGAGAATTCAGTTTTAACTGGTAGGGTTTTAAATGGAATAGCAATCATCTTGCCCATTTCCAAGTCCACAAGGTCACTTGGATAAATAAGCGGTCTAGATTGAAATTGTGTACTAACTGCGGTAGAGTCTTTTGTTTTGCCACCCTTTTGGTCTGATTGTCCCGGTGTTTTACTTGAACTTTGAACTTCAATAGTATAATTACCAAGTGACTCACTAAACTCTTTATTTGTTTGCAAGTCTGGTGTACCTAAGTATAAAGTGGTTTTGCAGTTAGATTTAATTGTGTTTGCTTCATCTTTTCCATATTTTCCATCAAGTTGTGAATATGACTGAATAATCAATGTAAATGTTATATTCCTTCCACGTGATACTGCAAGCATTGTTCCAATTTGTGGAACTTTTGGAAGATTCGCAAACTCATCCATCAAGTAGAATAGTGGGCGTTTTAATCTTGCTTTTCCAGGTCCAAGTATTGCTTCATTTGCACGTGCTTTGGCAACAAAACGTTGATATGCTTGCGCTATACATATTGTTGCTAGAACATATCTTGATTTCTTTTCATCAGGAATTTTAATAAAGAATGCAGTTGGTTTTTCATCAAAGTTTTCAAAATCAATTTCATTCTTACTTGTAACATAACATACACCCATATCTGAGAATATGCTAAGTGCTTGTGACAACTGAGATAGGTAACCATCACGCGTTGTAGTTGCTTTTGTTGCGACTATATGTGATGATAGAGTTTGTGTAATTGAAGTGGGTGAGCGACCTTGGAAATACTTTTTAACATCTTCAAAGTCATTTGCTTTATTAAGCGCTATTTTTGTTGCATTATACATGTTATATCTATCTATTGTCATTCCAAGTTCGGGGTCTTCACTATCTTCAAGCATGGCAATTAGCACGGCTTTCAAATAATCTTGTGCACCTTGATCCCATGATGCTTGGTTACTGCCTTCCGTTATTGGAACTATTGATTGACAAACGTTTGATAGGTCTTCAAATACACTATCTTTAAGTTTGTTTTTTTCAACCTCAACTTCTTCTAGTGCATCACGTAAACTTGAAAATGCTTTGCCAGCAAATTCATACCATTCTTCATCTTGTATATCTCCAACCTTAATAAGGTCAGTGTAAGATTTTACATTATCATTCATATGTTTAAGAATTTTTTCTTTCATATGTAATGAGGCTTGATAATTTACATATATATCTTCAAGTGGATTCCAGCGCATTGATACGTATGAGTCTGAGAAGTCTAGCAGTTTTATATCATAACCCTTTTCTAGCATATTTTTACTATTATGGGCAAATAGTTCACCCTTAGTATCTGTTATAAAGAAACTTGGTTTTGTTTTAAGTTCTGTAAGAATTTGTATAGTGGGGTCTAGGAAGTATGCTGATTTACCTGTACCGGTAGCACCAATTACCATCATATGTGATTCTTCAATAAAATGCACTTTAACATGCTTATGTTCAAACTTTGCACGAATTGGAACACCAACGACGGTCGCGTCTTTAAGTTCTTCAAAAGTATAATGCGGAAAGTTTTTATCAAGTTCATCTTCCCTTAAAAACCTGCGGTTTTCAAGTTCATCCTTTCCTTTCATTTTTGGAGCACTGCTTGTTTTACTCTTTATTGAAATAAGAAGTATTATAGAAAGAACAGCGGCTATTACAAAAAACGATAGAAAACTTCCAGATTTTATTGATTCAATAATATTATCAAAAGTAAAACCTTTTCCGTTCATAAAAGTTACAAGAAGTGCAACAATTATAAATGCAAATGCAAGTGAACCTATTAATGGAATTACCCATGTTGTTAAAATTGACGATTTTTTCTTGTTAGACATAATGCTCTCCTATATATCTATTATATAATATTTAATATTTTGATTATATCATATTACGTTTGTCAATATCAAATAAAATACATACGTATTGTACAAAAATAAAAAAACAATGAAAAATAATTTACATCAACATTGTTTTATGCTATGATACATTAAATAGGTAATGTGTGAGGTAAT
>JAVWAR010000087.1:0-2155 GCA_036649955.1 Clostridia bacterium
AATGTCACCTTTTTGTAATGTTTTTGCATATTTTTTTGCAATTTTTAATGTATCATTATAACTTTTAGAAATTATTTTCATTAAATCTCCCTACTTGTTCCTATACGCGTTGCACCAGCACGTACAAGAATAATTGCATCTTCCTTTGTCTTAATTCCACCCGATGCCTTTACTCCACATTTGTTATCAACTGAGTTAGAAATAAGTTCAACATCTTCTGGTGAAGCACCCGCTGTTCCAAACCCTGTTGAAGTTTTTACATAATCTACTTTACATTTTGCGCATACTCTTGATACCTTCGCAATCTCATCTCTATTCAAATAACAAGTTTCAATAATAACTTTAATAACGGCTTTCTTACAACTTCTCACAAGTCTACTTAATTCTTTTTTTAAGTAATCATAATCACCCATTTTGATTCGTGAGATACATGCAACAACATCAATTTCAGATGCTCCATCACACAATGCTTGTTTCATTTCAAAAACTTTTGTTTCTATTGTATTTTCGCCAAGAGGAAAGCCAACGACCGAACAGATTTTAACCGCTCCATCAAAATTTTCATCTATATATTTTTTTGCAAATTGAACATTTACTGGGTTTACACAAACAGAATAGTACTTATTTTTATAAGCAATATTGCATAATTTTTCAATATCTTTATAAGTCGCAGTTGGAATAAGTAATGTAAAGTCAACAATACTTTCTATGTTCTTAATAAGTCTATCCGGACTTTGTTGTTCAGGTTTCTTTTTAAAAAACATATCCACACCTCTAAATTATTATTTTACAAATAAACTCTCTTGCCTTTGGTCTATTTTTTCCAATAACGAAAGCCTCTCTCATTATCTTAATCGCACTAGCAAAAGCAGGGTCTGAAAGCGAATAGAAAATTCTAGCCATTTTATCTCCTGACTTAACTCTATCTCCTTCTTTTACAAAAAATTCAACACCAATATCAGGGTCCGTAAGTTTAACACCTTCCTTATCAAAACCCAAAATACTTGCTGCATAATTTACAGCAAGAACATCAATATTTGTAATATATCCTTCATCCGGTGCTGTAATGTATGTCATATTTTTAGTTGGAAGCAATAAGTCGGGATTATCTATAACGGTAATATCCCCGCCTTGGGCAATAATCATATCTTTCATTTTTTGAAGTGCTTTTCCAGATAAAATTGCTTCTTCAATTTTATCATAAGCATCATTTCTACCTCTGCAAACTTTTGAAAGTATTAAAGCATTTGTAACAATTTCCCTGCTAATCTTATACAAGTCTGTATCTTCAATAGTTCCTTTGCTAGATAATAATTCAATGGTTTCGCGAACCTCTAAACTTGAACCCATATATCTACCCAGAGGTTCATTGACAGTCGAAACAATCGCACTAGTAGCAATGCCAGCACGTGCACCAATTTTAACCATTAAACTTCCAAGTTCCACGGCCTGTGACAATGAAGAAAGTTGTGAACCTTCGCCACACTTAACATCAAGTACTAAAACATTGCAACCAATGGCAATTTTTTTCGCCATAGTGCATGCGGCAATAAGTGGAATACTAGGCAAAGTACCAGTAGCCTTTCTAAGAGAATAAATGTCGGGTTCAATAGGTACTAAACTACTTGGTCTTGAAGCAATTACACAGCCTACCGAATTTAAATTTTTAATCATTTGTGCACTTGTAAGTGAAGAGTTGAAACCTTTAAAAAACGATGCCCTATCAAGCGTTCGCCTATACTCTCCATAGCCGTTATTACTAATTTTTAGAACTTTAAGCCCAAGAGCACTCATAATAGGAATAGTAATAAGCGTAACTGGATCAGTAAACCCACCCACACTATGCTTATCTACGCATGTTCCAATTATTTTTGAAATATTAAAAAAATCACCTGAATGAGCAATACTTTCAGCAAGTTCATAGGTTTCATTTTCCGTAAGACCTTTAAGAGTAATCGCCATAAATAATGCTGATGCTTCCGCATCTGACACATCGCCAGACGCGTAACCATTAATAAAAAAATCTAAATACTCACGTGAAAGTTCATAGCCATCTCTTTTATATTCAATAATATCAGATATTTTCAAAATAGCACACTCCTCATTTGTAATTAATATATTATACCAAAATTAACCCATTTAGAGCAAGCAAATG
>JAVWAR010000088.1:0-2122 GCA_036649955.1 Clostridia bacterium
GTACAGATAGATTAGAACTTGCTAAACTTCTTAATATTTCAGAACTACAAATGAGTTATATAACTAATGTTGGTGCAGGACAAGGTTTGATAAAAGTAGGAAGTTCGTTAGTTCCGTTTATAAATAAGTTTCCTAGAAATACAAAACTATATAAACTAATGACTACCAAACCCGGCGAATGAAGTTAGGAGGTGTCCTTTTTGAAAATCAAAACTAAAAATGTGTTAAAAGGAACAATTAAATCATTAGACAAAGGTGCAATAACAACAGAACGAATGAAAGACACTATTGTTAATATTAAAGAGAAAGCAGAAAATTCTCAAAGTAGTGAAAACAATACAATGGATTATGCTAGTGATAAGGTTAATTTTGTAGCGAATCGTTCTGTTGATGAATTTGTTCATCAATTTAATAAACAAGGACAAAATGCAGTTCATACAACTAAAAATAACGTAATTAAAACAAAACAAGGAATACACGATTATAAAATAAAACTTGCTAAAAAGAAATCAGTAAAGACTAAACTTGAAAAATCTGCCAAAGGAATTAAGAGCGGAACTAAACAAGCAATTAAAACGCAGAAACAAGTATTGAATAAAGGTAAGAAACTTGCTAAAGAAAGTATTAAAGGAACGGTGAGAGCAAAGAAATTAGCACAAGAAACTGCAAGGGCAACTATTAGAACAACAAAGGCAGTAGTTAAAGGAACTATATCTGCAATTAAAGCAATAATTGTGAGTACAAAAGCCCTAATTGCTGCTATTGTTGCCGGTGGATGGGTAGCAGTAATGTTTATTATAATTATTTGCTTAATTGGATTATTATGCAGTTCAATGTTTGGAATATTCTTTTCTAGTGAAAGTACTGGTAGTAGTAGAACTATGAGTAGCGTAATAACTGAAATCAACAAAGAAATGGCAGATAAAATAACAAATCTACAAAGCAGTAATACTCACGATGACTATGTAATAAATTCAGATCGTGCAGAGTGGAAAGATATTTTAGCGATTTATACTGCTAGAATATCAAAAGGAACAAGTGAAGTAGATGTTATTACTATTGATGATGATAAAGTTAAAACGTTAAAAGAAATATTCTGGAATATGCATACAGTAACTTCTGAAGTTAAAACGGAAACTGTAAAGAACCCAGAAAGTGGAATAGATGAAACTAAACAAATCCTCCATATAAAGATAACAAGTAAAACCAATGAGGAGATGATGAATCAGTATAACTTTAATCTAATGCAAAGACAACAAATGAATGAGTTGCTACGAGAAGATTATGCTATGTTATGGTCGTCTGTTATCTTTGGAACATCAGTTGGAAGTTTAGATATTGTTCAAATAGCATTATCGCAAGTAGGTAATGTTGGAGGGCAACCATATTGGAGTTGGTATGGATTTAATGTCAGAGTTGAATGGTGTGCCACATTTGTTAGTTGGGTTGCAAATCAAGTTGGTTATATAGAAGCAGGTGTTATACCGAAGTTTGCCGGTGTTCAAACTGGTATAGATTGGTTTAAGTTAATGGGACAATGGAAAGATAAAGGATTTACTCCTAAACCTGGGGATATAATATTTTTTGATTGGGAAAATGACGGAAACCCAAATCACGTTGGTATAGTAGAGAAAGTAGAAAATGGTAAAGTTTATACTGTTGAGGGAAACTCAACAGATGATGGTTGCAGACAAAAAGAGTATGACATTAAAAATAGTGTTATTTTTGGTTATGGTACTCCTGCATACTAGAAAAAGGCTATTTCAAGAAAAATAGCCATACATAGTTATATATAATTCTAATATTTGCGAATATTTTATCGTTTCAAAGAGAAATGTTGCGAATATTTTAAGTTTTTTCTTCAAAAACTGTTGTTTTTTGTTTTTATATGATATAATATAGACAGTTAAATTTATTTCATTACCAATGAGAAAGGAAAAAATAATGGAAGATTATAGTGCAAAACTTACAGGAGAGCCTTTTTTATATAACGAAACAATGATAATAGCACGATTAATATTAGATGGCGAGAATCCAGTAGTTCTTAAAAAAAGAAATAAAGAAGAAAATCTAATCAAACATAAATCAATTAAAAGTGTAGAAAGAACTAATTCTCCAATTT
>JAVWAR010000089.1:0-2121 GCA_036649955.1 Clostridia bacterium
GTTTGTCACTTCCCGTAATAGTCTGCCCATTGAAATTATAACCATATACTGTTAGCCCCTCAAATCTTGTAGGTGCTGCGGCAGTTAAAAGCACGCCTAACGTAACCGCTAAACTAATTACTAGTGTTAGTGATGCTACTATAAACATTGCTATTATACTCTTATCTCTTCTCATAATCTTATCCCCCATATCAAACACTCACTATGGCATTTTTTATGCCCTTTCTTGTTTGATTAATATTATTATACCATATCTTACAATTTTGTCAATATTAGTTTTGAAAAAACTTTATATAATAATTCTTGACTATATTTTTATAAAATGTTAAAATTATATTTAATTATTATATCTAGGAGAAAAATGTGAAATACTTTAAAAACGAGAAGGCTCACGCTTATGAACTTGACGAAGTTTCAAAGGAAGAACTTTTCCAAAAACTCTTCTCTGTTGGTGATTATTCAGCATATATGCTCAATAAATGTAAAGAACTTAGAGAATTTTCTAACCATAAATTAATTAAATGTTTTATGTATTTAAAAAATTATACCGGCATACCTGTCAAGGCATTGGAAGCAATTATTGTTGAGGCGCCTCAACTTCTTTTGCCAAGGACTACTGATTTCAAATATAATTATGATATTTTTGAAAAAATATATTATGAAAACAAGACAAGCGAAACTCCACAAGTCCCAATTACTCATCGTGAGGTTTTAAAGGTTATTACAAAGTTGTCACCGCCAAGCATTGAGGGAATAATTTTAGCGCACCCCAAAATTTTAGACCGTTCACCACTTGACCTGTACGTTGGGTTTTTAACGTGGAGATTTAATACATATGTTCCTTTTACAACACTTTATTCTCTTGCAAGACGTGATGTTGAGGCTCTTTATATTAGAAGAGATGAATACATTAAAATTAGAAGAGTTTATAAGGATAAGTTTGCAAATAAGTTTCTTGATATTGCCCATGCGTTTATTCGTGAACCGCGCTTACTTTATATTCCGCTTGAAACCGTAGCACAAAGGTTTGATGATTTGTGGAACGGACTTAATATTTCGCGACATGATTTGTATAAGGTTATGCTTATATGCCCAACAATTTTTACACTACCAGCCGAAGATATTATACGTAAAGTAAATTATTTTGAAACCATTTATGGTGAAACGCACTTTCACGCAACGGTTGCATTTAAAAAATGCCCACAGGTTATAATGTATTCAGACGAATATTTAATATATAGACTTGCTCAACTTAGAGAATACAACATTACATATTATATATTTGGTGCTCGCCCATCAATGCTTATATCTCCTGAGTACCAGTTTCCATTTAAGTATATGCTGACTCGCGGAGTTTCTGCGGACAATTACTTTGCAAATATGTATGGTTATGGAATTGCTAAAATGTATGCAAGGGCGAGAGTTCTTACTGAACTTCAAGGCAAAAATTTTAGACGTGAAGATATGCGTCTTACAAACAATCGTTTTGCAGAACTAAACTGCACTGATGCAGAGGCTATGGAAAAATATCCATTGTCACTTGAAAAACTTCAACAAATATATGTTCAGTATATAGAACTTGCAAAAGTAAAAAATTTAGAAATGCAAAGTTATTGGCATATTCCAATTCTTACAAGAGTGGATAAAATCAATATTTGCGACACCGCGTTTACGGACCATTTACCTTTATACTATCTAAACCAGTTAGAAGAATATTCACCTGACACTTTTGATAAGCGAACAAATGTAATTTTGATATATCGCCTATTTAGAATTTATGGACTTAGCAAACGAGAAACTGATTACTTATTTAGAGTTTGTCCTGAAATTGCAAACATTCATATTAAGGACCTTGTTAAAAACTTTTATAGGTTCGTTGAATATGGTGTCAATATTACAGACATTTCGTTTATAATTATGAACAATCCATATTTACTACTTAAAGAAAGTGGCGCTATGACAAGTAGAATGATTAAAACTTATCTTCGTTCTTTCTTCGCGGCAGACCCGCTTGACGTTCTTCACACTCAGATATATAAAATATAAAGTACATAAAAACTGCAATTTTATAAAATTTGTAATTAAAAAACAGCATTAAATGCTGTTTTTTTAATATTTCAT
>JAVWAR010000090.1:0-2097 GCA_036649955.1 Clostridia bacterium
GGTACTCAGGCATCGTTAATTTGCAAAAATTTTAATTTAGCACATATTTCGACAGGCGAATTGTTTAGAAACAGCATTGCAACCGGTGAAGAACTGGGTCTTAATGCTAAAAAATATATCGACAAAGGCGAAATGGTTCCAATTAATCTTACTCTTGAACTTTTGAAAAAAAGAATTCATCAAGACGATTGTAAAAAAGGCTTTTTATTAGACGGATTTCCTCGAACTACTGAACAATTTATTGCGCTTCAAGATATTGCTAAAATTGATTTAGCGATTGAAATTAGTATGGACTATAAAGTTCTATTCGAAAGATTAACTGGCAGAAGGGTTTGTTCGGGCTGTGGTGAGACTTATCATATCTCTCATCTAGTTTCGAACAACTGCCCAAAATGCAACAGCGCACTATTTATTAGAAGTGATGATAGTGAATCTGTTATTAAAAATAGACTCGATGTTTTCCAAAAGGAAACCATGCCTGTCACAAAATTATATGAAGAATTAGGTATTCTTCATAAAGTAGAAGGAGATGGCGATATACTTTTTGTTTACGAACAGATAGCAGCGCTCATCAAAAAATATGATAACAATAAAAAATGAAAAACAAATAAGTGCTATGAGAGAGGCAGGAAAGATTTTAAGTGGGCTATTTGAGGCTATTGAACCTTACATTAAACCGGGTATTTCCACATTAGAACTTGACAAATTCGCTCACACTTATATAATAGAGCATAAGGCAAAACCATCATTTTTACATTTTTCTGGATTTCCAGCCTCAATCTGTACTTCGATTGATGACGTAGTCGTACACGGGATTCCTCGTGCTGACGAAATTTTGGAAGAAGGAATGATTATTGGAATTGATGTTGGTGCTAAATTAAACGGCTACCATGCTGACGCTTGTAGAACATATCCTGTTGGAAATATTTCAAAAGAAAAACAAAAATTAATTGAAGTTACTCGCGAAAGTTTCTTCGTTGGCATTAAAGATATCAAAGCAGGCAGTCGCCTTGGAGATATTGGTGCTAACATTCAAACATATGTAGAAAAGAACGGCTTCTCAGTTGTTAGAGATTTGGTTGGTCATGGCATTGGTACAGAATTGCATGAATCTCCAAATGTTCCTAATTATGGGCTTCGCGGTTCGGGCATTGTCCTAAAAGAAGGAATGACTATTGCTATTGAACCTATGGTTAATCAGGGTTCGTATCAAATGATTTTTCCTGCCGATTGGGTTTGCAAAACTCGTGATGGCTTACCATCTGCACATTATGAAAATACTATCGCAATTACTGCTAGTGGCGTGGAAATTTTAACTATATAAATTTATTTGGAGGACGAAAATGTCTAAATCAGACTGTATTGAAACCGAAGGCGTTGTGGTTGACGTTATGCCAGGTCAAATTTACAAGGTTCAACTTGCAAATGGGCATATTGTTATTTCGTATCTCTCTGGTAACCTTAGAAGAAATACTATCAGGGTTATTGAAGGTGATACTGTTAAACTGGAAATGTCTCCGTATGATTTAACAAAAGGCAGAATTGTTTGGAGAAATAAATAAATTATCACGTAATAAATGATGTAAAGGAGAAATTAAAATGAAAGTTCAATCAAGTGTAAAACCTAGATGTGAAAACTGCAAAGTTATTAAGAGAGAAGGAAAAGTTCGCGTAATTTGCTCTAAATATCCTAAGCATAAACAAGTTCAGGGTTAGTAAATTGAATATTATTGAAATTAGGGCGGCATAAGCCATTAGGCTTACCTATTTTCGTGTATATATATAAAAAATTAAATTATTCTTATTATGGAGGAAAAAAATGGCACGTATCGCTGGTGTAGATTTACCTAACGAAAAAAGAGTTGAAGTTGGCCTTACTTATATATTTGGTGTTGGTCAAACTACCGCTAAAAAAGTTCTAGATGCAACAGGTATTAATCCTGATACTAGAATGAAAGATTTAACTGAAAATGAAATCACTCTAATTCGTGATTATATTGAAAAAAATATCACTGTTGAAGGTGATTTGAAACGTGATGTTGCAATGAACATCAAATCTTTAATGGAAATTGGTTGTTATCGCGGTGTTCGTCATCG
>JAVWAR010000091.1:0-1995 GCA_036649955.1 Clostridia bacterium
AATGTAACATAATTTTCCATTTTTGCTTAACATGCCAAATCCAATTTCATAAAATACAATAAACATATCAGACATACCTGATTTGCAAAAATCATAATTTCTAATTTTGTGAAAGTTTTCATTGAGATTATGAATTCTAATATATGGTGGATTTCCAACAACATAATCCATCTTCCCATCAAACAAATGATTTTCAAGCGTGTCATCATTAATTATATTCCACTTAATATTTGATAAGCCACGCAAAAAAACTTGTTGTGAAAGATTATTTATACACTTCAAATATTCACCTTTATCTATTTCAATACCATGTATATATATTTCCAACTCTTTTTCAATGCCAATTAAACTGTTGTGTTTTTCTTTATATGCTTTTATATATCTGTCAATAATTATTTCTAAAAAAGCACCATCACCACAACTATTAACTATAATGTGTTTTTGTAAAATTTTTTTTCCTTGATAATCAATTATGTCTAACATGTCATTTACTATATGAGTTGGTGTATAAATTTGACCAAGATTTTTAACTTTATTAAGCATTTGATTATCTCCTTATAACGATATTATACCATAAACTTATTGAATTTGTATTGAATTTCATAATTTTATTTCATTGTATAAAGAGATGCAATAATTATTTTTTTATTGCTTTGAAACAATTTTATCAGATAGTTTAAGAATATTATGCAAAATATTTATTTTGCATAATATTATTTCCTAATTCTTTCACAACGATTTGCGCGCATCATATAGACTCAAACGCTTTGATTTATTAAATTAGAATAGGCGGTATGGCAAATTCCGTCAAAATGAGCGTGCGCCTTATTGAATTTACAGCCAGTATCCTCCATATAAACATATAATTGAAGTGACAAATAAGGTAAAAATTCGTCTACAAAATCTATTTTTTTAATATCCATTAACGCAAATTTATTAGTGCCGATATACTCCGCAATCACTTTTTTAAGAATCTTATCCAGATATTTCTGTACCTGAGCATTGCAAACCAAGTTGTGCATTTCCGTACAAAAATAAACATACTCATACGTTTTTATTTTTTTAGTGCGGTGCATATAGCATATAGAATTAAAAAAGGCTAATGACGCAACTATGGTTTTGCATAACTCTTCATTTTCCTCAAAATTATCAGGTATTTTATTGTTTTCTGCAAGAAAAAGTCCTTTACAAAGTCTATCGTCAGAGTACAAAAGTCGATTTTGGGAAAAAAAGTACTGTACTTTATCGTTACGAGTTGCGGTATAATAACTGCGAAACAATGCAAAAAAAGCGATGATTTGAAGCACGTTAACTGCAATAGAAATAATTTCTGTAACGCTCATAAAACCCCCCTATTAAAAACATAATCGTATTTAATATAAATTTTGTCAATTATTCGTTAGTTTGTCAAATTTCCTCAAAAATACAGCGGTAACGAACAAATACACATCAATTTTGTTTGCGACTAATCGCGCAGTCAACTTTTTTGGCGGAAGCGGAGGGATTCGAACCCTCGAACCTAGAACTAGGTTACTTGATTTCGAGTCAAGCCCGTTATGACCTCTTCGATACGCTTCCATATATATAAACTTGTGTTATGTTAATTATTCCACAACGCAAATTTTTCTCTTCTCAAAATAACACAATTTCAATCTGCTGTCAAGTTCTCGGCGTGTTTCAACGGTAAGAGCGCACAGAGTATTTGTTGCGTGGCTGTCGCTATTAATTGTAACATATTTCCCACCTGCGTCCTCTGATTTCTTAAAAAAATTATTTTTAATATTCCGATTTTGCCAACATTAGCACAATATGCAATCAACTCATCAATCTTTGCTTCAAAGTTTCTAATTTCTACAATTTTGTTTTTTCAAACATTTTTTAAGTGATATTGTTTTTTTCATAAACATTTCTTTGTCAATTATTTATTGTCAACACATCGTCCCTCTTCCCATCTTTTGCAAAACAAAAGCCAAGCATATTTACTTGGTTTTTAAT
>JAVWAR010000092.1:0-1972 GCA_036649955.1 Clostridia bacterium
AACTTCTTGATGAGGCTCAGGCTGGTTATAATATCGGCGCGCTTCTACGTGGTGTTCAAAGAACTGATATCGAAAGAGGTCAAGTACTTTGCAAACCAGGTTCAATCAACCCACATACTGAATTTGCAGCATCAGTTTACGTTTTAACCAAAGATGAAGGTGGACGTCATACTCCATTCTTCAACAACTATCGTCCACAATTCTATTTTAGAACGACAGACGTTACAGGTTCAATCGAACTTCCTGCTGGCACAGAAATGGTAATGCCAGGTGACCATACTAACCTTGATGTTAAACTTATCACTCCTATTGCTATCGAAGAAGGTCTTCGTTTTGCAATTCGTGAAGGTGGCAGAACAGTTGGTTCAGGTGTTGTTTCTAAAATTATTAAATAGTTTTATTTACAATAGTAAACTTTATAAAAACCGCAATTATTTGCGGTTTTTTTAGTGTTTATTTTAAAGTAATCATTAAATATAGATTGAAAAACCTTGAAATTATGATATAATATATTTAACCAAATTCGAGATATATAATTATCAAAAATTGCAATATTTTTAAGTTTTCAAGGTTAAAGACTCATGTTTTAAATAAAACACATTTATCTATTATATAATATCAAAAACATGCAAATAATTTGGTCTAAACCATTGACAACTATATTGCAATATGGTATCTTATATAAGCAACATCCCGAGGGGTGTTAATTTTTTAAAGGAAATTTGATATGAGAACTAAAATTACGCTTGAATGTACAGAATGTAAACAAAGAAATTATGACGACTACAAAAACAAGAAAAATGACCCTGATCGTATTGAAATGAAAAAATATTGTAAATTCTGTAAAAAGCATACATTGCACAAAGAAACTAAATAATTCTAGGAGAATAGTTAATGGCAAAAGTAACGAAAAACGCCAAGGCGAAAACTTTCGAACCTAAATTAGATAAAAAGGCTGTGGCAAAGATGGCTGAACCTAAAATTGAAAAGGTTGAGAAGAAAGCCAAGGTTAAAAAGTCTGAACCTAAGGTTAAAAGACATAGAACAAAAGAAATATTCTCAGAACTTAAAAAAGTTAATTGGCCAACATTTGGAAAGACTATGAAACAAACAGGCATGGTTATTTCTATTGTGGTTATTTTTATGCTTTTAGTACTAGGAATTGACTCACTTGTTGGTTTCTTAATCAAACTTATTGTTGGATAAAAAGGGGAGAGCCGTAAGGCATATAATTATGGATATTAATATAGACGAAGAACCAAAATGGTATGTTCTTCATACTCTTTCGGGTTATGAAAATATGGTTAAAGATAGTTTGGAAAAGGTTGCTGAAAAAAATGGTCTACAAGATACTATTGTAGATATTCAAATACCTATGGAAGATTGCGTAGAAGAAAAAAATGGCAAAAAGAAAGTTTTTCAACGCAAAATGTTTCCTTGCTATGTGTTAGTTAAAATGAAATATAGAGATTCATTGTGGCATACGATTGTTAATACTCGTGGTGTTACATGTTTTGTTGGACCACAGGGTCGTCCTCTTCCACTTACTGATGCAGAAATTGGCAAAATGAAACTTGAAAAAGTTAGAGTTGATATTAAAGTGTCAGTTGGAGATAAAATTAAAGTAACAGCAGGACCTTTATCTGGTTTTGCAGGTGACGTAACACAAGTTGATGATGTTAATCAAAAATGTAAGGTTAATGTTATCATGTTTGGAAGAATGACACCGGTGGAGTTAGAGTTTACTCAAATTGAAACTATATAAAAGGTTTAATTTAAGCGAGCATATCTTATTTCTGCAAATTATCTTATTGCTCATTTACAAAAGTAAAATCGCATCAGATAATTATTGAACTAATCTGCTCATCATAAATAAAACCTTTTATAGCGCAGGGTAATTTAAGCGAGCATATCTTATTTCTGCAAATTATCTTATTGCTCATTTACAAAAGTAAAATCGCATCAGATAATT
>JAVWAR010000093.1:0-1958 GCA_036649955.1 Clostridia bacterium
GTGATTATAAACAGCAACAGAAAGAACTTTTTTTGCCTTATCTTGACCAATAATAAATTTATTAAGTTCAGCATTAAGTTTGCTAGGTGACGGAACAACAAGCAAATCATTACGTTTTTTAAGTTGGTCTTCCTTTTGTAAAATAATCTTACAAATTTCAAGACAATTTTCACAAATAGCACACTCACCAGTAGGATTGGCAAACAGCCTATTTACTGAATCTTTTTTTCTGCCACAAAATGAACATTTGCTCTGTGAATTATCATTATTATCGTTCATAATACCTCTTATAATTTTTATTTAAGCGAATGAATTATCTTTTATTAAATATTTTATCAATAAGCCCATATTTAAGAGCCTCAGATGCACTCATAAAGTTATCCCTATCGGTATCTTTTTCAATGCGTTCAAGGTCTTGACCCGAAGCCTCTGCTAAAATTTTATTAAGTTGACGCTTTGTTTTAAGTATATGTTCAGCATGAATAGCAATATCACTTGCTTGTCCCTGTGCACCACCAAGCGGTTGATGAATCATAACTTCACTATTAGGTAAAGCAAAACGTTTACCCTTAGTACCACTAGCAAGAAGAACGGCAGCCATAGATGCAGCAATACCAACGCAGATAGTACTAACATCACATTTAATGTAATGCATAGTATCAAAAATAGCCATGCCTGAAACAACACTGCCACCAGGGCTGTTAATGTACATGCTTATATCTTTGTCGGGGTCTTTACCTTCAAGATAAATAAGTTGAGCAATAACAAGGTTAGCGGTTTGGTCGTTAATCTCATCAGACAAAAATATAATTCTATCTTCAAGTAGTCGAGAATATATATCATAAGAACGTTCGCCACGATTAGTTTGCTCTATAACCATAGGAATTAATACATTTTTTTCTTTCATAAAATTTACCACCTTATTTTTTTTAATATTCTTACTTAATAGTATTATTTTCTTTTACGAAATTTATAACCTTTTCAGAAAGAATATTATTTTCTATAACATCTTTTTGTTTACCTTTCATTTCTTTTTTAATTTCGGTAACAGATTTTTCCATAGTTTTAGCCATTTCAGCAATTTTAGCATCAAAATCTTCTTTAAGAACTTCAATTTTTTCAGTAGAAACGATTGCTTCAAATACAAGACTAGTTCTAACCATAGCATCTGCTTGTTTTCTTTGAGTTTTGCGGTAAGCATCATTATCAGAACCAATATATTTAAGATAATCATCAAATTTCAAACCTTGTGCTGACAATTTTTCAGAAATATCATCAACAAGCGCATCAATTTGTCTTTCAATCATTGATTCAGGAATATCAATTTCTGCATTTTTAACAATGGTTTCAATAAGTTTGTTTTCAGCATCACGATTAGCATTTTCAGATTTAGTTTTTAGTGTTTTTTCTGTAATACTTTTTTTAAGTTCTTCAAGTGTAGAGAACTCACTAACCTCAGAAGCAAAAACGTCATCAATTTTAGGTACTTGCTTTTCACGAATTTCAAGAACTTTGCAAGCAAAGATTGCATCTTTACCAGCCAAATCCATAGCATGATAATCTTCTGGGAATTTAACTTTAACATCAATATCTTTTAAAAGTTCAGCACCAATTAAACTTTCTTCAAAACCAGGGATAAAAGTGTTTGAGCCAATTTCAAGTTCTTGGTTTTTAGCCGTGCCACCTGAAAACTTAACAGAGTCCACACTACCTGAATAGTCAAGATTGATAAGGTCACCTTTCTTAACTGGTCTGTCCGTAATTGAAACAAAACGTGCTTGGCTTTCTGCTTTTTCTTTTAAACTTTTCTTAACCTCAGCCTCAGTAACTTCCACTTTGTTTTTCTCAATTTTAATACCTTTGTATTTGCCAAGTTTAACTTCTGGCATTAATGTAATGATTGCTTTAAACTGAACGCCAGTGGCATCAATTCGAGTAAGAGAGATTTCCGGATAATC
>JAVWAR010000094.1:0-1924 GCA_036649955.1 Clostridia bacterium
TTCTGGTTGTAATAGTGATGGTACTACTGGTAAATAACTTTTTGGAGGATAGTGCGAACTAGATTTGCACTTATTTTTTATGATTATTTCATTTATTCGTCATGGTTCTTATAAAGAAACCACTGAAACTGAAAATCTTACCATTAGAGGTAAACTTCAAACAAAACTTGCTATTTTTTATTTAAAAGGTCTTAAATATGCCGAAATTTATACTTCGCCCAAAAAACGTTGTGTTCAAACTGCCGACATTATTTCAAAAGACCTTGGTTTTGATGTGCCTGCTACTGAAATTAGTGTTTATGAACGTCAAAAATTTAATCCTGATAGTGAAAGTTTTATTGAAAGACGTGCGTATGAAGAATATATGAACCAATCATTTAAAAGTGATAATTTTGAAACTATTTCTGCATTTATTGCTCGTATAAAGACCGAAATTGATAAAATTGCTGATAAGCACCTTGAAAATGATGAGAATGTTATTATTGTTACACATAGTTGTGTACTTTATGCGCTTAATAGTATATTTTATAATTTGCCTGCTGATGTTAGCGTGCCTTGGGTTCAATGCAGTAATTGTTCTATTATTAATTTTGAAATTAAAAAACCAGTTCCCGTTATTAAGGAAACTGAAAAAATAAATATTGCCAAAGAAAGTGGTTTTGCTCGTGACTCTTCTAAGCACATTAATGAACAAAATGATAACTGCGAATATGGTATTCATCTTATTCCTAATGATGAAGAACTTAAAAAATTTGACGATAAGTAATTTGTAATCTATGTATTTATAATGGGTCACTGGAAATTAAAATAAGGTACGGGAAATTTAAAATAAGGTACTGGAAATTAAAATAAGGTACGGGAAAGTTTAGATAAGGTACGGGAAATTTAAAATAAGTTACTGGAAATTAAAATAAGGTACGGGAAAGTTTAGATAAGGTACGGGAAAGTTTAGATAAGGTACGGGTAAGTTAAAATAAGATACAGAAACCTGATAACAATTATTGGAGTATTGGGTTACTGATTAAAAGGTTATTAAGCAATTACTTTGTGACCTTTTTCTTTTTTTCAGATTTATATATGTTTTTATTGAAGAAAATTGCAATTTGGTCTTGAAATATGCTTCAAAGTGGTGTAAACTAAGTGTATAGGTTAAATCCAAAAAAATTATTAATTTTGGTCGAAATAATGAAGTGACTTTTATATTTAAAAGTATTGCGCGAGGTTGTTTAATTGAGCGAGGTTATTTATTTTTCGTGTACAAATGATATGGTTTGTATTTTACAAACAAAAGGATGGTTTTATGAAAATCTTTAACGGTATTCTTTATGAAATTGACAAAAACGATGTTGACGAAAATGGTCTTCTTGATTTATCTAAATTAGATGTTTCTACTATTGGTAATGATGAACCTATTTCTGTTGATGAAAATTTAATTAAATCAGTTAAGTATGTTTTACTTTCTGATTATGTTGAGCAAATTAATGACCTTGCTTTCCAAAACTTTTACAATCTTCAAGAAATTAATCTTAACAATGTTTTTAAAATAGGTAAGTATTCTTTCTTTAAAAATAGAAGTTTAGAGGAAGTTGAAGCATTATTATTACAAACGATTGATGAAGGTGCTTTTGCTGAATGCGACTCTTTATCTTCTTTTATTACGTCTGATGACCTTACTGATATTGCTCCTTGTGCTTTTCAACTTTGCAGAAATCTTTCAGTTTTTAATACTGGTGATTCTCTTAACTCTGTTGGAGATTATGCTTTTAATTTTACTAAACTTGAAAAATTTATTGCTCCGTCTGTTGTTGATGTCGGCATCTCTGCTTTTGCTAGTTGCCCTAATCTTGAAATTGTAAAATTGGGTGAAGATGCGAAAATTGGTAATCATAGTTTTTCAAACTCTTCTATTACTGATTTTTATGCG
>JAVWAR010000095.1:0-1838 GCA_036649955.1 Clostridia bacterium
CCCATCATTGCATTGATAAATGTTGATTTTCCAACACCAGACTGACCTGCAAGCGCGGTTAATTTACCTTTTAACAATTTAATTAAACCAGCATCAATTTTATTCTCTTTTGAAGAAATTACATAAATACCATTTACAACACCATTATATTGGTCTTTAACATTACAAATAAATTCATTTGATGCCTCATCAGATTTATTTATTATTATATAATTTTCAAGCGCAAGCGCATCTGCCTGCATGATAATTTTATCAACAAGGTAAAAATCCGGTTCTGGTAATGGACTTAAAAATATAAGTAAACAATCTATATTTGATACATGTGGACGTTTAAGTTCATTTCGCCTTGGTAAAATTTGTTCAATAGCCATGGTTTTTTCGTCTATTATAACATTATCTCCAATCATGACGCGTTCATTAATTTGTTCGCTTCTTGGGTCTTTCATTTTTACAGTCTTTCTTATTGAACAAGTATAGTTTTTATCAAATGAGTTTACCTCAACCTGTCCTGAAATGTTTTTAACAACAACACCTTTAATCATTATCAGTCACCTGTGATAGATATCTTCTTTTAAGTTGCCCGCATGCACCTTCAATATCTTCACCAAGAGTTCTACGAATTGTGGCTGACAAGCCATTATCAATTAATTTTTCAAGAAATCTCTCTGCCATTCCTCTCGTTATTGAGTTTTTAATGACATTTTCCGTGTCATTAAGTGGAATTAAATTTATATGACAAAGCAAGCCTTTTGTAAGATTTTTCAGTGCCAAAACATCTGCCTCACTCGTATTGTCACGCGTTAAAATATATTCAAAAACAATTCTGCGTTTATTTTCTTTTTGGTAATCTCTAAGCACTTCTATAAGTTCTGCAAGTGTGTAACCATTTGATACTTTCATCATTTTTCTTCGTTTTTCGTCTATTGCTGAGTGTAAAGAGATTGTTAGGGTGATATCTAAATGCTCATTTTTAAGCATTGAAATTTTATTTAACAACCCGCATGTTGAAAGCGAAATGTTTCTTGGGCTGACGCACAATCCATCAGGAGATGATACGTTTCTTAAAAACTTTATGGTATTATCATAATTATCAAGCGGTTCACCACTGCCCATAAGTACTATGTTTGTAACTTTTCTGTTGGTTTTATCTCCCAAATTATCTTTATTTACTGCTAAAACTTCTCCCAGCATTTCGCCCGCTGATAAGTTTCTAACAAGACCATCAAGTGTTGACGCACAAAACGAACAACCCATTCTACAACCAACTTGCGTAGATATACATAAAGTGTTTCCATAAGAATATTTCATAAAAACACCTTCTATAAGGTTATTGTCCGAAAGTGAAAATAGATATTTAATTGTGCCATCTTTTGAAACATATTTTTTATGAATTAGTACAGGTTGTGATGAATACTCTTCATCAAGTTTATCTTTTAAGTCTTTTGGAAGTGACTGCATATCTTGAATGGGCTTATAACAAATCATACCTTCAAATAATTGTTTTGCACGAAAAGCGGGAACTGAATATTTTTTCATTAGTTCCTTTATTTCTTCCATATTATAATCTTGTAAAACTTTTTTATTTTCCAAGTTTATCACCCAATTTTAGTTTGTTTCCATTTATTGCACTTTTGCCATCAATAATTTTACCGTTGGCAAAAAGTAATTTTGTTATTTCAATAATTCCGTAACCAGTCTGCACGAATAGTCCTTTTTTGCCAGAAGTTGGTAAAACTACTGTGCCTGCTTTTTCTTTGGTATTATTTAAATCAGTCAACTTAACTTCATAAATTTTAATAAGTTCATTTTTACTGTTATTTGTAAATGAAATTGGACTT
>JAVWAR010000096.1:0-1779 GCA_036649955.1 Clostridia bacterium
GCGACTTACTGGTGGGAGCGCTCATCTTCTTACAACTCTACCAGCGGCTTCTGTAGTGTCAGTTCGGGTGGTCTTGCTGATTACATCAGTGCTTCCAATTCTTACGGTGTGGCTTTCGGCTTTTGTTTAACTTATAAACAAGAGAAATCAAAAGTAGCAAATATGCGAAAGATTTTTAACAAAAGGAACATATAACCATTGCGCTTATAAGTGCATAAAGGCTTACTCTTACACAAGCAACTGAACGCTTCTTGCATTGCCAAAGAATTATGGAATATTTGGTTTAATAGTTGTGAGTTAAGTAATTTGTAATCCATAGAAAAAAATTATGAGGAGTATTATTTGATGAATAGTCGTGAAAGACACGAAAATAGATATAAAAGACGAGTTGCAAAAAGGAAAAGCAAAATGCCTACTGAATGTGATGATTTTGATAAAGTATTTAATTTAGACAACATGTATCGCTCATATCAAAAGTGCAGGCTTGGAGTCGGTTGGAAAGCAAGCACACAAAAATATATGGTTAATGCAATTTACAACATAACAAAAACACTGAAAGAATTAAAAACCTCGACTTACAAAACAGGCAACTTTTATGAGTTTAACATTTGCGAGAGAGGAAAACAAAGGCATATAAGAAGCATCCACATCAGTGAAAGAATTGTGCAAAAGTGTTTGTGCGATAACTCACTTGTAAAATTGTTAAGCAGGTCATTTATTCAAGACAATGGCGCTTGCCAAAAAGGCAAAGGCGAACATTATGCGCTTAACAGACTGGAAAAGCATTTGAGAACATATTACAAAACTTATGGAACTAACAAAGTATATATTCTCAATTATGATTTTTCAAAATACTTTGATAACATAAATCACGAGAAATTGAAAGAGTTGCTATTAAGTAAATATACAGACAAAAAATTGATAACTTTGATATTTAACTTGATTGATGATTTCGGAGAAAAAGGACTTGGCCTTGGTAGTCAAATATCTCAAATATGCGCATTGGCATATCCAAACAAGTTAGACCACAATATTAAAGAGGTTATTATTGTTCGAGGTTATGGCAGATATATGGATGATGGTTATCTAATTTCAAAAGACAAAGAAAAATTAAATTATTGTCTAAAAAGAATTAAGCAAATTTGCGATGGGCTTGGAATAATTCTCAATCAAAAGAAAACTCACATTAGGAAAATAGACAAGAAATTTCAATTTTTGAAAAAGCGATTTATCTTTACTGAAACAGGCAAAATCATAAGGCTTCCTGCAAAAGATACCGCTACAAGAATGAGGAGAAAACTTAAAAAATTCAAAATCAGGTTAGATGCAGGAAAAATGAAACTTGGAGATATAAAAAAATCAATGAGTTCATGGCTTGGCAGTATGAAACATTGCAGGTCACATAAACAAGTGGCTGAAATGAAAAAACTATATAAAAAATTATTTTTGGAGGAATATGTATGAAATATTATGATGTAGAAACAAAGAAATATCACGAAACACAAAATGCTGATTGCAGCAGAATACCATTCTCAAACGGAGCACTTCTCGATGCTTTTGATAGAGCAGCAAGTGGTGAAGTTGTTGATGTAAACACTTTGGACTTGCCTAACTTCTTTGATAAAGAGGTTATTCGCAAAAATCTTCTTTACATAGAACTTAAAAGTTATGTAAACAAAACAGGTCATGAAAATAGGATTGCAGAAATTCAAGCAATTCTAAGTCCAAAAGAAAAAGATGAGATTACTAGCGCAAATGAAGCAAAAAACAATTAAAGTG
>JAVWAR010000097.1:0-1687 GCA_036649955.1 Clostridia bacterium
AGCGCGTTGCGGATAAAAGTTTATATTCTTTTAGTTTGTTTAAAGTGTTAGTTATATCAAAATCATTGTCTTTAATAATATTGTTAGTTTTTAAAATATTTATAATCTCTTGTATACCCTGCATTGAACATTTGACTTTCATATTTAAAATATCTAAGTATAGTTCATTGTCAATATATGTAATACTGATATCTTTACCTGCATAGTTGACCATTAATTTCACTGAAAAATTAGAAAGGTTTATATAATAGTTAGCCTTAATTGTCTTATTTCCTGAAATAAATAAAGAAATATCGCCACTAAAAGCCTTACTGGTAACCATTTTAAGTAAACTTGGCACAGCATCAAGCACTTCATCAATAGGCACATACTTTGCATTGTCAATACATATATTTTCACTTGTTTTTTGAGCAGACAACGCTATTTCGTTGTTTTGGATATTAGTTATGACAGACATAATACCGTTTTCAAAACAAACTTTAATTTCTTGACCTAAAATATTTATAACATAATTGTTGCCATTTTCTATAATATCAATATTTGAAATAATATCTTTTATGCTTGTTGATGGCAATGCAATTTTTTCTTTAATAACTGAAACCATCTGCATAATAAAATTACCAAGTTCGTTATCACTGCTGATTGTCTTTTTAAGTTCAGCAACAAGATTTACAATACTTTCACTCTTAATGCTGAAACAATATTCATTTATTTTAACGTACAATATACTACCTGCGTATACTAAATTTATAGAATTTGAATTATATATAGCAGTTGCCGAAACCTCTTTTGTCTTCATATTCAATATTACATTAATTGGAATGTTGCCTGATGGCATATCAACACTTGCATTAATTTTTATAGATTCAGCATCTTTAAATTGACTAATATTCCCAACAAAACCCAGTAATGGCGTAACATTTGTATAATCATTTGGTAAAAGTGTAGTATCCTCCACTACTGGATTCTCAAAAATGTCTGTCACTAAATTCACTTTAACCCCACCAAGTTCTAAATTTGTAAGGTTTAATGATTTCATATTAGACTTTTCATCTGTTTTAAATAACAATGTTCCCATGCCCATAAGGTCAAGAGGTATATCATACCCGCCATTTTCATTTTTAGTACTAACAAGTCCACTCATCATACCATTTAACATATCAATATTAAGATTGGGCATTTCAAAATCAAATTTAACTCCGATTAATTTCATCAATTCTGGAATTTCACTAATTAAATTGTTGACGTTAATTTGAAGTTTTACACCAGCAGTTTCAAGAAACAAAACTGAATTTTTTATTGTAATTAAACAATTTAAAGAAGTTGAGCCTTTTACAACAATAGTAAATGCACAATCAGGGACTTTCCCTTCAAGTAATGAAGCAAGAGATAGCGAACCTTTTACACTAACCTCCGTTTTACTTCCAGTATCAGCCATATCTACATTTAAAGATAAATCAACACCCAGAGTGTCTGAAAGCATAATATTACTAAGCATTTTAGAAACTACTGGGTCCATAACTTTGCTTGCACTAGTTTGAGTATCACCATTTCCACCTGCATATGGGGATACCAAAAAAATATAACCTGTCGCCACCGATGCGGTTACAAATATGTAAATAAATAATAATTGTAATATTTTTTTAAAAACTTTCATTTTCATTCCTTAAATTTTTATATCCTTATC
>JAVWAR010000098.1:0-1653 GCA_036649955.1 Clostridia bacterium
AATTGAACTTCGACAAAACGCAAGCCTGCTTCAACGTGTTGGCAATAATGCTAAACGTGACTTGTTTATTACGTGGGATAGTATAGTTAATGATATATATAATAAATATCTAAAACTGATAGAAGAGAACAATCTTAATATAGCACTAAAAGCAGACATTAAACTAAAAAAGAAACTCGCATTAAAAGAAAAGAGAGAAAAGAATATAGAAAAAATTAAAAATATGAAATCTGCAAAATTAAAGACGAAAGAAACAAAAACAAAAGAATTAAAAACTCTAAAAAGTAAACCTTTGAAAAGCAGAACTCTAAAAAGCAGAACTTTAAAAAGTAAATTAAAAAAAGACGAATAATTCGTCTTTTTTTTATGTTTAACCAATCGCAAAAATAGGTTTAACTCTCAGTTTTGCTCTATCCATTTTAAATCCCTGAACTTTACCATCTGCTGAAATTTTTACGGAAACACCATATTTAGCAAGCGTTTTAGCCGCGGCAAGTCTTCCGCCACCGCTGCTTCCTGCCTCTATTTGAATAATTGCACCAACCGCAACAATAGACCCATCATAGTCTAATATAGTTGCTCCATCTATTGATATAAGTTCTTTTCTCAGTTTCCTACTAAGTTCATTAAACTTACAGCCTTTAACTATTCCTCTTATAGTTGCTATTTTTACACTATCGTCTTCTTTTAAAAATTGCTCATATGTATTTATTGGTTTCTTTTCATCTTTGTTAAGTTCGAAGAAAAAACTTGTGCTGGTTTTATCTTGAACTTTTTGATTATAGTACTCCTCTATAAGAATATCACGCTCATCAATATGTTTAAGTGCGCTTATAGAATCTTCTTTGTTTAAGTGAACTATACAACCCCCCGTTCTTGCAAAGGAAGTATCAAGTGCTGATAAATAAATGGCCTTTCTTACCTCATCAGTAAATTCATTTACTTTTGACTCTCCAAGTCTATCAATAATTTCTTCATGGCTAAAACTAACCCAACATCCCGCACGCTTAGCAAACAATAACATTTTATTTTTAAATAATAATAAATCTCCATTTGATAAAAGTGCAATGCCGACTTTTGCGCCATTACACATACTTGCAAAATTTATATAATCATATGGTGCAAAACAAGAATCTTCCTTAGAATTTCTAATAGTAGTATGTTGTATTAAATATCCATCACTAGAAATTTCAAGGCAAGTATTTTCACCATCTGACAAAAGTGCAGAAAAATCCTCTTCTAAAATTCTAGAAAAATGCAAATTTGGATTAATAGTTTTAGTTGCCTTTTGAGGCAATATGATAAATCCAAACGAAGTTTTATTCCCTTCATAAGTTCTATTGCCCCACACACTAACAGCATAAATCAATCTCTGTAAAGTAGTACTGTTATTAAGTGCAACAGCCTTGCATATCGCTTTTTCTGTGGCATAAACCTGAAAACTATCTCTATATTCTTGTGAAATATCTAAACTTTGAATAATATTAAGTTCTTCAATTATGGATTTGACAAGTGATATCTCAAACGTTTTAAATGGTTGAACTCGTTTTATTACAATTCTTTTAATGTCCGTTTTTTTAAGTTTAACTAATAAAGTACCATTTGTTCCGAGTGCCACAAGTGCATCCCTGTTTGAAGAGTCCTCTTCACCAG
>JAVWAR010000099.1:0-581 GCA_036649955.1 Clostridia bacterium
CTCTATACAATTTTGATTTAGCGCCAAAGTAACCCTTTGACAACTTCATTATTTTTCTACGCTTTTTAACAGCGTTAACGGCTCTTTTAATTCTCATTTTTTTGTCCTCCGATTAAATCATTTTGGTGATAGTCTTTTCTTGTGTAGGAGAAACATAAGTTGTTTTTCTTAAATTACGCTTTCTCTTAGGTGATTTTTTGCTAAGGATATGTCTTCTATTCATCTTAGCTCTTTTAATTTTGCCATTGCCGGTCAACTTAAAACGCTTACCAGCGCCACTATGTGTTCTTTGTTTAGGCATACTAACTCCTCCAATCTTGTGTTTTTTATTTTTTTACAATAGGATTAAGATTCATTGCCATACACTTACCTTCAAGCAACGGTCTTTTTTCCATTTGCGAAATGTCCTTTAAAATCTCATAAAAGTCGTCCATAACTCTTACTGCAATCTCTGGTCTAGCCATTTGTCTGCCACGCAATTTTATAGACACTTTCACTCTATCGCCCGCCATCAAAAACTTTTGAGCTTGCTTAGCCTTTGTATTTACGTCGCCTACGTCAATTGTAGTTGATAGACAAAT
>JAVWAR010000099.1:617-1560 GCA_036649955.1 Clostridia bacterium
GCGATTCTCTTTTTCTTTCTTCAAAGTCTCATATTTAAACTTGCCATAATCCATAATTTTGCAAACTGGTGGGTTTGCATTTGGTGAAATAAGTACCAAATCCAATTCTTTTTCTTCAGCCATTCTCAAGGCCTCAATGCTTGACATAATGCCGACTTGTTCGCCGTCATCACCCATCAATCTAACTTCTTTTTCACGAATTTGATTATTTATTAAAAGCTCTTTAATACCTTTGTCCTCCCTTGCATTACGCAAATAAAAATGCGGATAACAAAAAAACTCCAGTTATCCGCACAATAAAATCATAAATTTTATTAACACCACTCGATATAATCAGTGGGTGAGTACTAGACTACTTTGTTTCCTTAAGCATAATACCAAAAATAACTAGCATTGTCAAATGTTTTTACAAAGTTTCTAGCATTATTTTTGTTTAATACTCTATGTCAATCAATCAAGTCTTTTTGACGCAATTTCTTCCAAAACTCTATCTCTAAAGCTTTCAATACTCATCTTGCCAAGGTCGCCTTCAGCGCCACGACGGCGTACTGATACAACATTTTCTTCAACTTCCTTATCGCCAATAATAAGCATGTATGGCGTTTTTTCCAATTGCGCCGCTCTAATTTTGTAACCAACGGTTTCACTTCTGCCATCAAGTTCGGCTCTTATGCCAAAGCTTTTCAACTTTTCAACATAAACTTTGCTTTGTTCAAGCGTTCTATCGGTCAAAGACAAAACCTTAACTTGCGTTGGACTTACCCACAACGGAAATGCTCCGCCAAACTTTTCGATAAGAAGCGCAATTGTACGTTCATAACAACCAAGAGAAGTACGGTGGATGATATAAGGACGCTTTTTTTCGCCATTTTCATCAATATAAGACATATCAAAGTTTTCCGCCAAAAACATATCGACTTGTATAGTCATAATTGTGTCTTCT
>JAVWAR010000100.1:0-1341 GCA_036649955.1 Clostridia bacterium
ATCTTAGCGTTAATTTTTGACTAAATATTGATTTTAGTAATTTTGTAAGTTTTATTCTCTTTACTTTAGCAATTATATTATATATAATAAACACAATAAATTTATTGTATTATTTTGGAGAACAAATGAAAAACACACATTTAAGTACCGCTAATGTATCTACCCCCTCCCATAGTTTATCGGAACCACATAGTTTATCAGTTTTAACAAACGAAACTTCACAGACAAAACAAAGATATGGCGGCATAGATTTAGTCAGGCTACTTGCTATGTTTCTTGTAGTTGGCAGACATTCTTATTTTAATGGATATTATACAGCACAAATAACACCCACTTTTCTTTTACCTGCGTTTTTCCTTAGGATATGTTGGACTTGCATTCCATTATTTTTAATAATTACTGGCTATTTACAAAAAAATAAAACGTTCTCAAAACGTCACTACGGTGGCCTTATTAGAATTATTCTTGAGTATTTGTTGTGTTCATTAATTTGCCTTGCATATAAATCTCTTTATACAAACTTCTCTTTCGTTGAAGGTATAGAGTCAATATTTACATTTGTAGCCGCACCATACTCATGGTATATAAATATGTTTATTGGTTTATATGTTTTAATACCTTTCCTTAATTTACTTTATAATAATATTGCTTCTAAAAAACTAAAAATTATGTTTATTTTACTTCTTGTTTTTGTATTGTCTTTACCTGCAACAATTACGCTTGCACCAAATTACTGGGCAGTAGCTTACCCAATTATGTATTATTATATTGGCTGTTTTATTAGAGATTTTAAACCTAAAATTAATAAATGGGTAATTGCATGTATATTATTTTCAATATTGATATTACAATTAATGCTTGATATTCTTCCACTTAAGGGTTTATTATCTTTCATTATAATAGATAATCAGGCTTCAATATTTTGTTTAATTACAAGTGTTTGTTTGTTTTTACTAATCTATGACATTACAATTAAGAATAAAAAGTTTTCAAAATTTATACAAACGCTATCTAGTCTATCTTTATCAACATTTTTACTTTCATGGATTTTCGATCAAATTATATATGATAATTTTCTTAATTACTCTTTAATATATACTGAAAAACTTCCACACTTACTATATCTTGTGCCCACTATCTTTATATTATCAATGGCTTTAGCCTTCATTGTTAATAAGATAACTGATTTTATATTCTGGATATGCGGAAAATTTAAAAACAAAATTTCAAATAAAACAAATAAAAAATTAAACAATATAAAAGACAGCCTTTAAGACTGTCTTTTATTCTATTTAAGCGTTGATTTGACCACTAAATAAACTAAGTTTATTTTGTAATATC
>JAVWAR010000101.1:0-946 GCA_036649955.1 Clostridia bacterium
AGGATTATTATTAGCATCTACTGCGACTATATTTTTAATATTTATAGTACTATTATTTGAATAACTACTTAATAAAGGAGTAGTTAATGCAACATTTCCTAGAATTCCTGTATATTGTAAGGAACCAAAGAATGAAAAAGGACGAGGTACAACATTAGCTGTAAATGGAACAATTGAACTTGAAATTGATTCAATATCAAAAGTTATTTTTGTTCCATCATTAAGGGTTCCGGTTAAACCTGTATAAGATTGACCAGGATTTAATGTTAGATTTCCAAAATCAAACCATCCAATCCCACCAGCACTTAATCCAGAACCAGAGTTAGCGTAAACGAAAGCCATAAATTTATCTCCTTTCTAATTTGTTTTACATATCTCTTTTGAGAATAGACTTAATTTATTCTTTAAATTCATTTCTAAGTTAATAACATTATCTACTGTACTTTTAACAGAATTATTAACCGCTATTAATTGATCAGGAGTCACATTAGGCATATTTATAACACTATTTAATTTTTCACTTTCAGCATTTAAAATATGTGATATTCCAGATTCTTCCATTGCGATAGATTCTATGATATCTCCTACAGACTCACCACGAGTGATTGTTCCAGGTGTGATCACAGGCATAGACATAAGTATTTCTCCTTTCTTGAATAAATATTCATTATTCACCTTATCTTATGAAGTGTTTATTATCTTGTAAAGTATATATGTAATGATTTCTTTTTTTTCTTTTTAAAAGATAGTTTGTTTGTCCAAGTATTATTTTTCTTTGCTCTTTCTGTATATTTTCAAAGTTAAATTTACTGATTTTAATATCTTTAGAAATAAAATTTGTAATATTATTATTCAAAGACTTATACATTTTTATAATAAAGGAACTATTTAATGGATGTGTTCATTTTTGTTATATTAACTCGTAAAATTATATAGGTGATATTAT
>JAVWAR010000102.1:0-875 GCA_036649955.1 Clostridia bacterium
ATAATCATTTGTTTATTAAATTATATCTGTAGCTTCTGTCTTCTTAGTGATATTGCCTTACTTAGCGCCTTGCTTGTATCAAGTGATTTATATGTCTTCCATGTTTCTTCAAGAGCAGATATTGTGGTAGCTTTATTAACATCGCTAATAGCTACTATAATATCGTGTGGTAGCTCTTCCTGTGTTGCTTGAATTACCTTTTTATCTTCGCCTTGTAATTTCTGCTCTTGTAATTTCTGCTCGTTAGTGTCTGCATCCTTAGTGTCTGCATCCTTAGTGTCTGCATCCTTAGTGTCATCTATGCAAAACAATCCATTTAGAGCATATTTCCGCGCGTAGGAAGAGGCAGACCCTGTAATTTGTGCAGCATCCATTCCTTTTTTAACTTCTTCCTCTCGTGCAAATGCGATTGTTTCGCATATCTGACCATTTTTATTTGTTAATTTTGCAGTTGCCTTAACATATATTCGTGATGCTACTTCTACGATATTATCGGAGAGTGTTAATAAGCACTCATTTGTACTTAATAACGGCTTAACTGCGTTAAGAATATCTTCACAACTACGATACATATAATTACTGTATGTGTTCTTTTGCCCTTTCGGAGCCTTAAGTTCTTTTTGTATTTTAATTAATTCTTCCATATCTTTGTTTCGTCTTTTGATTGGTCGCCTCTCGGGGCGGCCTTTGTTGTTTAAAGATTTTATTTTTTTATCTCAATTTGTAAGTAAACATCACATCAAGTCTGTAATCACAACCTTTAGATGCTAGAATATCATTTAAGCAATTTTGGCTCTCCCTAATTGCTGCTAATGCTATAGAGGTAGCTTCCTCTTCCGATATATCAGAAGATTTAATGTCGTTTATTTTTTTCA
>JAVWAR010000103.1:0-769 GCA_036649955.1 Clostridia bacterium
GTTTTATATCTTTATGGCATGGGCACGCGCAATTTTATTTTGGCGCATATGAGCGAGGAAAATAACACGCGAGAAAAAGTATTGTATGCATCGGCTCTAATGTTGAAACAGCATGGTGTCAATATTGCAAAGGATGTATATTTGGAAGTTGCTTCTCAGCATTTTCCTTCAACGGTTTTTGATATTAAAGGAGATAATTATGGACGTAAGTCTTAGTACTGGTAGTTTAAATACAGATAATATGGTAAAGAGCAAGCCGGTGAAACTAGGCAGTAAATTTGATTTTAAAGACAGCTCGCTGGGCGCTATTGTATTTGTAATTATGCAATACGTGTTTTTAGCATTAACATTTTTTGTTGGGCTGGGGCTAAAGTATACTCTTGCTGTTTCAGTCATTGCGTTAGCTTTACTGGAATCACTATTTGCGGTGACTGTGTTTATTGTAGCTAAAATTAATCGGAAAGATGTTTTTACATGCACAACTTTAAATAAAAAGCCGAACTTAGTAAGTTCATTATTGTGTGTTCTTATTGCTGTTGTTTGTTTGTATGGATTCAACGGGCTGACTACATTTTTCTTATCATTTTTAGAAAAAATTGGGTATACTGGTTCGTCAAGTAGTATTGTAATTCCGAATTTTGGAATGTTTCTTTTGTATACAATTACAATGGCAATTATTCCTGCAATTTCAGAAGAAATGCTATTCAGGGGAATGATCTTTAATGGTTTAAAAGACCGAGGCGTTAAAAGTGCAGTTATTATAAGTGCA
>JAVWAR010000104.1:0-734 GCA_036649955.1 Clostridia bacterium
AGATGTATTTTGCACTCATTTATAGGGGTTTCAGCTGTAAATAATGTGGCAATATTCCCTCTTCTCGTCGCCCACTCTACCGGGCTGCCCGGCTAGAAAAATTGTGCTTGACTTGCAAGGCAAAACTGTTATAATGAATAGCGTCGCATTTGCGGCACTGAATGTTTTTTCATTTGAGCACATAGCCTATCTGGAGAGATGGCTGAGTGGCCGAAGGCGCACGATTGGAAATCGTGTAGACGTTAATAGCGTCTCGAGGGTTCAAATCCCTCTCTCTCCGCCAAAAAGGGACGCCCATTTCGGGTGTCCCTTTTTTTCAAATTTCTACAAAATTAAAGGAGTGTTTCACCATGGAAAAAACCAGAACAGACGCTTGGACGCTACTGACCACCTATAATAAAGACACCTTTCATCTGCGCCACGCTCTCACCGTGGAGGCCGTCATGGGCTGGTTTGCCCAAGAGCTGGGCTACGGCGACAAGGCGGACTTCTGGAGCATGGTGGGCCTTCTCCACGACGTGGACTTTGAAAACTGGCCGGACGACCACTGCGTCAAGGCAGTCGAGCTGCTGAAGGATGCCGGGTTCTCCGAAGAGTTCATCCACGCCGTCACCAGCCACGGTTACGGTATGACCGGCTCTGCCGCCAAACCGAAGCACGAGATGGAAAAAGTGCTCTTTGCGGTGGACGAGCTCACCGGTCTCATCGGTGCCGCCGCCCTGATGCGCCCCTCA
>JAVWAR010000105.1:0-655 GCA_036649955.1 Clostridia bacterium
GTATCAGGGTAATCAGCCCAGCACTACAATGTTAGTTAATGAACTCAATCCCTATAGTTTAGGTATGCTCATTGCGATGTATGAGCATAAGGTTTTTGTGCAATCTGTAATGTGGAATATTAATCCATTTGACCAATGGGGCGTTGAAAAAGGTAAGGAAATTGCCAATCAACTACTACCTATTTTAAATGGAGAGCAAACAGATCTCTCTCAATTGGATGCATCTACCCAAGGTTTAATTAATATTCTAATAGGAAAGGACTATGTCTAAAATTTTAGTGACTGGTGGAGCAGGTTATATTGGCTCACATACTTGTGTTGAACTGTTAAATACAGGACATGATGTTGTCGTTTTAGATAATTTGTCGAATAGCTCGGAAGAGTCGCTAAAGCGTGTTCAAATATTAACTTCTAAAAAATTGGATTTTGTGGAAGGGGATATTTTAGATCAGCACATTTTAGATCATATCTTTACGACACATAAAATTGATGCCGTCATTCATTTTGCGGGTTTAAAAGCAGTAGGTGAAAGCCAACAAATACCACTGAAGTATTTTGAAAATAATATTTCGGGTTCGATTAGCTTGGTCAAAGCCATGGAACGTGCTCAGGTTTTTAAATTGGTGTTTAGTTCATCTGCCACTGTATATGATGA
>JAVWAR010000106.1:0-641 GCA_036649955.1 Clostridia bacterium
GAAATAAATTCATCTGGGGTCTGCGTATTTTAGGCGCAGATGGTTCCTGTCCCTTATTCTGTAATTCTTGTGTCTCAATATTCATAGTTGCTCCTGCCTTTCGGTGGATGGGTCTTCAACTTATTTTATTTTTCTACTCTAAATTCAGTAATTAATTAGCAACCGCTTGGAAGCCACTACAATTCTACTTAGCTTCATCGCTCAAATCTTACAATTTCTGTCTATTTTCCTAGCCTTTAATTTCATTTTCTTACTCTTTACTTCTTTCCCGCTTTGGAATTTACGCAATAATACGGAATAAGGGTAGACTGCGAAGCCTACCCTTATTCTTGGATGCCGATTGGTTGCTGCTCCGCGCACGCTTGCTTGGTGGAGGCGGCGGGAATTGAACCCGCGTCCAAAATACCTATAAACTTAAAGACTGCTTACACGATAGACAACAGTTATGGAATTTAAGACTACTACAAGTTCTGCTAGTACTAGCAGTTTTTGTCTCATCTCTAAGTGGCTCCGGTTCTGTGTCTCAGCATACCACCTTGAACAGCCCCCTGCTCCTGAGCTCTCAGTCTTGACTAGAGTCATTGACCCAACCTCTGACTGACTAGGTGTTCTTGAGTACAATTCTTTGATCCTCAGACGGT
>JAVWAR010000107.1:0-636 GCA_036649955.1 Clostridia bacterium
GCAGTTAAGTTGTCTCTACTAATTGTAGCAGTCGTATTTGAATCATTTATAACAAAACTATCATCAGCATAAACAGCATAAGCGAATATTTTACCACGTCCATAGAAGTTTGTTGTATGGTCTATAGGGTAATTTCCGGGCAACTCAGCATCTTTATTACTCTCAGTTATCATTTTTGTAACGTTAATTTTAGTCATCGTATAAACCCAAGAAACTATACGTTTACCTTTTGGTAAGTATTCAGATGAAATTACTGGAAGTCCATCTATATAGCAATTATTATCAGAACAATTAGGTGCATATTCAGGATTACGATCTTCTTGCCAAGCTATAAATTTCTTCCAATCACTGTATTTGTTGATTGTATCTGTTGATGTACTGTCATATCGTAAAAACTGTACACTATTCTCGTCGCAAGGCTTGTATAATCCTTGAATTGTAATATTTCTATCTAAATCAAAAGTCATACCCTCAGTCGTTACACCCGCCTCCGACATTTTACCTCCGAAGTAATCAACATTGTCATTTTCTGTTTGCAGAATGTTGCCTACAATTTTTATATCACTAGGGCAAGCAACGTACTGTTTGCTTGTGAAGTGATAAAGTAACTTACCGTTGTTGGCGCTAATTGCAAAA
>JAVWAR010000108.1:0-632 GCA_036649955.1 Clostridia bacterium
GGGTGCTTTTTCCATTTGTACTAATCTTGCAAGTGTAAATTTTGGAACTGGAAGTAAACTAACAACGATTGGATATGATACATTTAACGGTTGCACAGGACTTATAAGTATCACTATTCCAAGCAGTGTAACAAGTATTGAAAGATTCGCATTTGATGGTTGCACGGCACTTACAAGTATAACTATTCCAAGTAGTGTAAAAAGTATTGATGGTTTTGCTTTTAGAAATTGTGCCGTTCTTACAAGTATAAATTTGCCAAGTGGTTTAACAACTATTGGAGAATTTGCGTTTTATGGTTGCACAGGTCTTACAAGTATAAGTTTGCCAAGTAGTGTAACAAGTATTGTAGGTTATAATCCATTTGCAAATTGTACAAATTTAAATTCAATTAATATGGTTACAAACGGCGAATATAAAGCAGAAGGGAATTGTTTAATAGAAATAGGTACTCAAACTTTAATTTCTGGTTGTAAAAATTCTGTTATTCCAAATGGCATAATCATTATTGGAAGTGGTGCTTTTGCTGGTTGCACAAATCTTACAAGTACAACAATTCCAAACACAGTAACAACAATTAGAAATAATGCATTTTATGAATGCATCGCTCTTACAAGTGTAATAATTCCAAGTG
>JAVWAR010000109.1:0-247 GCA_036649955.1 Clostridia bacterium
ACTATTGGTAGTTCTGCTTTTAATGGTTGCACTGTTCTTACAAGTATAACTATTCCAAACAGCGTAACAACTATTGAAAATAGTGCATTTTCTTGTTGTACAGGACTAACAAGCATAACAATTCCAAGTAGTGTAACAACTATTGGATATAGAGCTTTTTCTTATTGCATAGGTCTTACAAGTATAACTATTCCAAGTGGAGTAACGAGCATAAACAGGGAAGCCTTTAATGGTTGCACAAGTCTTA
>JAVWAR010000109.1:257-626 GCA_036649955.1 Clostridia bacterium
AAGTGTAGTTATGGAACAATCAAATCCAGTATCTTGTATTGTACAAAACAATACTTTCCCAAGTAGTAATGTAGGGTTTAAAATTTATGTAAATATTGCTAGTGTACAAGCATATAAGACAAATACTACTCAGGGTTGGTCGGCTTATGCAAGTTATATCGAGGGTAATAATTTATAAGAACTAATTAAAAAAGAAGATATATAATCGAGAGAATATATATTATTAACGAGAAATTAGAGGAAACTTATGAAGAGTACTAATAAAAGGCAATTTAACAAACAAAATATAAAGGTCTGCACAACCTTTATATTTTCATGCTTACTAATATTTAGTACTTTTCTTTCTTTACCTCTATTTATGGTCAAGAG
>JAVWAR010000110.1:0-617 GCA_036649955.1 Clostridia bacterium
TCCATGACTTCCTACTTCTTTTCTAAAACAAGGTGAATATGATGTCATACATATTGGTAATTCTTCTTTTTTAACAATTTGATTTTGGAATTTCCCTATCATTGAGTGTTCACTAGTTCCTATTAAATAAAGGTCTTCTCCTTCAATTTTGTACATCATTTCATCCATTTCTTCAAAGCTCATTACTCCTGTAACTACTTCGCTTCTTATCATAAATGGTGGGATACAATATGTAAACCCTTTGTCAATCATAAAATCTCTGGCGTAAGAAATCATAGCAGAGTGTAGTCTGGCAATGTCACCGATTAAATAATAGAATCCATTTCCACTTGTTCTTCCGGCGCTTTCTTTATCTATTCCAGATAGTTTTGCCATTATGTCTGCATGATGAGGTATTTCAAAAGTTGGCACAAAAGGTTCTCCAAATTTTTCGTTTTCTACGTTTTCATTGTCATCTTTTCCGATTGGAACTGATGAATCTATTATGTTTGGTATTGTCATCATTTTTTCTTTTATTTCTTTTTCTAGGGTTTCTTCTAGTGTTTCTAGTTGTTTTATTTTTTCGCTAGTTTGTTGTATTGTTTCTTTTAGTTTGACAATTTCTTCTGTTTTTTTGT
>JAVWAR010000111.1:0-609 GCA_036649955.1 Clostridia bacterium
GATTGAATCCTTTTTTTTCAAGCAAAGAAATTGTTAAAAATTCTCCGTTAGATTTACTCATTTTACCGCCGTCAGGCTCTATTAAAAATTCTCCATGCCACCAGTAATTAACCCACTTTTCACCTGTATAACTCTCTGTTTGTGCTATCTCATTGGTGTGATGAACAGGAATGTGATCAACTCCACCACAGTGTATATCCATCTGCTTGCCTAAATTTTTAAGCGATATAACTGAACACTCTATATGCCAACCCGGATACCCTACTCCCCATGGGGAATCCCACTTCATGGCTTGATTGTCAAATTTAGATTTAGTAAACCACAACACAAAATCTTGAGGATTTTTCTTGTGAATATCCTCTGTCACATCATCTCGAGAAGCAACCCTAAGTTCGTCTAAATTCATTCCAGAAAGCTTGGTGTAATCCTCTTTTTTAGATATATCAAAATATACATTGCCATTTGCAAAGTATGTGAAACCTTTTTGTTCAAGTACTTTAATAAATTCAATATAGTCAGTTATATAATCAGTAGCTTTTCCAATAATAGCAGGTTTTTTAATGTTTAATTTTTTACAATCTTCAAAAAATGCATTTGTATAAAACTCTG
>JAVWAR010000112.1:0-609 GCA_036649955.1 Clostridia bacterium
ATAAGCGCGATGCACAAAAGTTTGCGGCGAAAAAAAGTAAATTTGCAACATATTTTGATAGTGGTAATGTACCACGTGCAAGCAATATTTGCGAAGCCCTGAAGGCTTTTGACGGAAAAGTATTGATGCCAAACGAAATGCTATCTTTCAACGAAACAACGGGCAAGCGGAATGCCGAAAACGGATATTTGCCTGCAAAAATTATTTCAGGCGGCAAATATATTGAAGGTTATGGTGGCGGAGTTTGTCAAGCCAGCACAACGCTCTATAATGCGGCACTAATAGCGGGACTGGAAATTATTGAAGTGCATCAGCACAGTTTAAAAGTTGGATATGTAGACGCATCGTTTGATGCCATGGTAAATATTGGTTCAAGTGATCTTAAAATGAAAAACAATTATTCATACCCACTAATAATTTCGGCGGGCGCAGCAAATGGTATGGCGAGTGTGACTATTTTTGGAAAACAAAACGAGTATGATATAAACAGAAAAAGCGAAATTGTAAAAGTTATTAATGCACCGAAAACTGAAGTTATAGAAATGGATGTGTATAATGGTCTGCCACTGCGTAAGGGCGAACAAGTAGTAGAGAGTTCTTCGCATAATG
>JAVWAR010000113.1:0-594 GCA_036649955.1 Clostridia bacterium
CTTATATCTTCGAGTAACTTTTCAAAATAATCTTCATCTATAAACGAGCCGTTTTTCATTCTTTCTTTATCTAATACATATCCTTGGATAGCGAAAGTTTTTAATATATTAGTAGCCCATCTTCTAAATTGTGTAGCTCTTATTGAATTTACTCTATATCCTACAGAAATAACAGCATCTAAATTATAGAATTTCATCTTGTAATTTTTACCATCAGTTGCAGTATTCGAGAATTCCTCGACAACTGATTTTTGTTCAAGTTCTTTTTCTTTAAATATGTTTTTTAAATGTAATGAAATGTTATCGATACTGCAATCAAATAATTCAGACATTGCTTTTTGCGTAAGCCATAAATTTTTATCTTGGTATTTTACTTGAATGCCTTGTTCTTTTTCTTGCATTTTAAAAATTAAAAATTCTGAACTACTACTTCTAATTATTAAATCCTTTGCCATAATATTTCACTCCTTTTTATTTGGTTTTTTCTATATTTAATAGAGGGGTTTCAACCGTGTAATCACCTTATCAATTCCTACCATAAAAATAGCTAAAATTGATATATTTTTGTGTTTTCGAGAGTTTTTAGGTGTTTAT
>JAVWAR010000114.1:0-587 GCA_036649955.1 Clostridia bacterium
TATTCGTAAGCATTAAGATTTCTAGCTGTAAGCCAGAACGGCGCTTCAACAGATTCTTTACACGTTACGTAAAAACTATCACTATTCCCTGATGGTCCAAATTTCACCATTATTTTTCCTCATTGTTAAATCTAATTTTAATTAAGAGCCTGCCACTGACAATTTCTGCAATGGCAATCACTTTTGATTTGTATAGCAACACAATTATGTCTTCATTTACATCGCAATATTCTTTTTCTAAATAAATTTCCTGACCAGTCTTAAACCTATAATAATCTAAATCATTAATACATAATTGTTTTTCATCTTTAAGCGCCTGTTCAATACTAATGATATATTTATCTGGATCTTCTGCAATCTCATCGGTAGTTTTCGCATTTTCAAGCAAGAATTTCCCACTTCTCAGTCTAATTATTGAAACCATAGTTGCGACCGTACCTAAAGCTGCCGATATATCTCTAGCCAGACTTCTAACATAAGTACCAGCTGAACAAGTGATATCAAATTGAAATAAATTTTCAACTTCCGTTTCCGCAACTTTAATATCAAAAATTTCAATTTCTTTAAATGGTATATTAAATTCAACA
>JAVWAR010000115.1:0-584 GCA_036649955.1 Clostridia bacterium
AATTCATTCCTCAATCACTTTTTTACTTTAATCAATTTTTACTTCAAACTACTCTTCTACTTCAAACTACTTTTTGCCTTAATCAATTTTATTGCTTCAATCTGTATTTTTTTACTTTAAACAACGTACTTTTTTTCTTCATTTTGCACTTTTTTTCCCTCGCGCATGCACATGCGTTGTATTAATATACAATTAATTATTATTTATAGGAGTAGTAGTAGTAGGGTGTGTTGAAAGTGTCAATAACTTTTTGTTTTTATAGCCAATAAAACGATATATTGTCATTATAGAGTTTTTTAATTTTGTTAATAACTTTCACTTTTTTGTTAATAACTCTGTTTTTTGTGTTAATAACATTGTTAATAACTTTTTTTGGATGAACAATTTTTCAAGCGCAATATTTATCAAAAAAACAAGACAAAAAACTGATAGAAATTCAAGTTAAAAATTAAAACAAAATAATAACAACAAAGACTATATTTGACAAAAAATATGGCAATAATTAAAAGCATATATTCTGCCCACCAGTTATAATATACAATAAGAAAAATCAAAAAGGGGTCAAAAATGTTATATCCTACGAT
>JAVWAR010000116.1:0-553 GCA_036649955.1 Clostridia bacterium
CATAAGTTCAGCTTCTTGTTTCGACATTGTCTCACCAAAAACCGAACCCTGCCTTGTAAAAATCACAGCGCCCTCGTCAGTATTGAAACATACAGAGTCATAACTATTGTCAGTCACAAATGACACACCATAACCCTGCTGTTTTAAAATTTCTAGTAAAAACCTAATAAACGCAAACGATGGCTGAAACTCTTTTTCATAAGCCAACGCCTTAAGTAATTCCAGTAGCGAAAGAAAAAGTCCGGAATCGCTTTCGTCTTCGCGTGAAAATTTGCTGACAATCTCCAGCCCCGCATTGCCTAAAACATACGCGGAATAATTTTTTGAAATATCAAAAAAACTATCAATACATTCAGCAGAAGTGCAGACCTTGCCCGACCTGCCTTCCGCCAAAACGTATTCTGCAAAACAAAAAGGCTGAGTCGCTGATGCAAGCTTTGCATTCAATTTTCTAACACCCGTAAACCTGACCGAAACCTTGCCTTGTTGCACGAAAAAGATAGTGACGATTTTGTCACTATCTTTATACGGAAAAGATGAAAGCACTATTCCC
>JAVWAR010000117.1:0-551 GCA_036649955.1 Clostridia bacterium
TGCATTGCAAGATGTAGATATTTGTTTTATGCATGACATTCTATATCAAGGCGTACATTTAGTTCATAATCTTGCGGTCAGGCAAGCTCAAACCAAGCTGCCGTTTGTGCAGTTTGTTTCGTTTACACATTCTGCGCCAGTAGTTATGAGTGATGCACTTTTTCCAATAAGTTGCATGCATTCTGACATGCCAAACACTACATTTGTCTATCCTACTGAATGTGGGTTAAAGGCTCTTGCTCGTCAATATAATTGTGACGATAGTATGTGCTACTCTATAAATAATAGTATTGATATTTTACAGGGAATGACTGATGAAGTTATCAAAATAAGCAAGCATATAGATTTTTATAAATATGATATTTTGATTGTTTATGCCGGTAGAATGAACATGGCAAAACGCTTTCATGTAATTGCTGAAGTTGCTGGTTTTATCAAAACATATGCGCATAAAAGTGTGGGCATCGTATTTTGTGATTTTGCATCAACTGACATAGACAGAGAGATGTATAAAAGAATAATCATTAGCCAAGGAGAGAAGGCGGGGCTTT
>JAVWAR010000118.1:0-549 GCA_036649955.1 Clostridia bacterium
TTACTATCAAAAATCTTAATGCCATTATATTCACTAGAATTATGAGATGCAGAAATTACTACGCCAAAGTCGGCTTTGATTTCTTTTGTAAGAAATGCAATGCCGGCGGTAGGGCAAATGCCAACATCTATGATTTCAGCACCAGCATCAATTGCACCTAGAGAAAAAGCGGTGGTTATTAGACTGCCACTTACTCGTGTGTCTCTGCCAATGATAATTTTTGGTTTATCTTTGAGCGAGCAAAGTGCATTGCCACATTTTGTGGCAACTTCGCTGGAAAGTTCAGTATTGACTATGCCGCGAAGCCCATCAGTTCCAAAAAATATTCCCATGTTTTTACTCCTTCCTAAGGTATTTATTTGCAAGTTTAGGTTTGATTTCTTGTTTTACTCTACCGATTACGAAATCTTCTGCCAAAGTATCTTTTGTTACAGTCGTGCCAGCACAAATATAACAATTTTCAGCAATGGTGAGTGGTGCGATAAGATTGCAATTGCTTCCAACAAACGAGTTTTCGCCAACAACGATTTTATTTTTAGCCTTGCCATT
>JAVWAR010000119.1:0-543 GCA_036649955.1 Clostridia bacterium
AGAATAATAACTCCAAAAGAACTTTTAGAAGATGGGCTAGAACTTAGTTTAAGACCTCAAAGTCTAAAATCCTATATAGGTCAAGAAAAAGTAAAGGAAAGACTTGAGATATTTATTAAAGCAGCTCAAAGTAGAGATGAATCTTTAGATCATGTTCTTCTTTATGGTCCCCCAGGTCTTGGAAAAACAACCTTAGCTAATATTATAGCTAAGGAAATGGGTGGAGAACTTAAAATAACTTCAGGACCCGCTATAGAAAGAGCTGGTGATTTAGCAGCTATACTAACAAATTTAAAAGATAATGACGTTTTATTTATAGATGAAATTCATAGATTAAATAGAAATGTAGAAGAAATTTTATATCCGGCAATGGAAGATTATGTTTTAGATATAGTGATTGGAAAGGGTGCATCAGCAAAATCAATAAGACTTGATTTACCTAAGTTTACTTTAATAGGAGCAACTACAAGAATAGGAATGTTAACATCACCTCTTAGAGATAGGTTTGGAGTTCTGTGTGATATGCAATACTATACAGAAAAT
>JAVWAR010000120.1:0-540 GCA_036649955.1 Clostridia bacterium
TACAAGCGTACCGTTGGCAACCTCAATAGTTGTAACATTTGTATCTTTGACACGAATCAACCAATTGTTTAGATATAAACAATTATTTTTCTCTTGGAATGTTAAGCTACTACAACCACGAAATGCGCCATATCCTATACTTGTTACACTATCAGGAATAATTATACTTGCTAAGTTGGAACAACCATAAAATGCGCCATCTCCTATACTTGTTACGCTACTTGGAATAGTTATACTTGTTAAACTGGAACAATCCCGAAATGCGCCAAGATAGATTCCAAGTGTACCTGCTGCAACCTCAATAGTTGTAACGTTTGTATCTTTGACACGAATCAACCAATTGCTTAGATATAAACAATTATTTCTCTCTTGGAATGTTAAGCTCCTGCAACCGTCAAATGCGTTATATCCTATACTTGTTACACTATCAGGAATAGTTATATTTGTTAAGCTGCTGCAATTATAAAATGCATAATCTCCTATACTTGTTACGCTATGCCCGGAAATTTTGCTTGGAATAAAAAGTTTTGTAACCGTTTT
>JAVWAR010000121.1:0-536 GCA_036649955.1 Clostridia bacterium
GGCCCGGATGGAGCCGAAAACCCCGGTCTACTTTTTCTCCGGCGCCTGTGACCCGGTGGGTGCCTCCGGCAAGGGGGTGCGCACGGTGGTTTCCATGTTCCAAGACGCCGGCTGCAAAGACGTGACCCTCAAGCTCTACCCGGAGGGCCGCCATGAGATGCTCAACGAAACAAACCATGAGGAGGTCTACGGCGACACCTTGGCGTGGCTGGAGGCGCACCTGTAATCATCACCATGGGGCGGGCGGTTTGCACGGGCAATCGCCCGCCACCAATTTTCTACCGCATTTTCAAAGAATGATTGACAAATGCGGAATAGGATGTTATAATTCTCAGGCTGACATTTAATAGATGAAAGTACCCATGCGGGTGTAGTTCAATGGTAGAATTCCAGCCTTCCAAGCTGGTCGCGTGGGTTCGATTCCCATCACCCGCTCCACGGGCGCAAACATTTTCTGCGGAAAATGAGGTCGCCTTCGGCTCCCGTTGCGCCCTTGCGGGCGGGAACCAGTTCCCCCCGCATGCCCCCCATGCCCT
>JAVWAR010000122.1:0-533 GCA_036649955.1 Clostridia bacterium
CTTCTTGGTCTACGGCTGCGAGTTGCATCTCTTCGGATGGATTTTTAATATATTCAATTGCCCAACCATTTTGTTTAACTGCTTCTAATTGTACAACTTCGCTTGGATTTTTGATAAATTTAATTACTCTACCATTTTCTTGTACGGCTGCGAGCTGTACAGCTTCAGAAGGAGTTTCAATATATTTTATTACATAACCATTTTGTTTAACTGCTTCTAATTGTACAACTTCGCTTGGATTTTTAATAAATTTAATTGCCCAACCATTTTCTTGTACGGCTGCGAGTTGAATCTCTTCGGATGGGTTTTCAATATATTGTATTACATAACCATCTTGTTTCACAGCTGCAAGCTGTACAGCCTCACTCGGATTTTTAATAAATTCAATTGTCCAACCATTTTGTTTAACTGCTACTAATTGAATTTCTTCACTCGGATTTTTAATAAATTCAATTGCATAACCATTTTGTTGAACAGCCGCTAGTTGTTCCTGTTCTGTTTTCATAATATTTGTTTTTATTTTTTACTAATTA
>JAVWAR010000123.1:0-519 GCA_036649955.1 Clostridia bacterium
ATGTACCATGGATTTTAGCTTTATTTTACAATGCTTTACTTGGCGGTGTTATGGCGGTACTGAGCTTTTTGCCGCAAGTAGTCATGCTTTCTTGCGGCATTAAAGTACTTGAAGATACAGGTGTTCTGTCACGCATAGCACTCATTTTAGACCCATATTTCAAGCGTATTGGGCTTTCGGGCAGGTCGGTTTTTAGTCTGCTTATAGGGTTTGGGTGTAATACTACCGCAATTATGGTTACTCGCAATATTGAAAACGAAAAGATACGCAAGCGCACAATGTTTATTTTGCCATTTATTAGTTGCAGCGCCTGTATTCCTATAATTTTACTTATTACCAGTGCTTTCTTTTTTAAAGGTAGAGTTCTTATTTTATTTGCTTTATATTTATTTTCATTACTAATTGCCCTTTTTATTCTTGTTATTTTAAGCAAGGTTTCTAAAATTAAAGATGAGGGCTTTCTTTTGGAGCTGCCATTATACAGATTGCCAAAATTTAAAAAGGTTATTGTAAGTTTTT
>JAVWAR010000124.1:0-238 GCA_036649955.1 Clostridia bacterium
GATTGGTGTCTGTAAGGAAGAGCGCTTTTGTGGCGCTCGCGGCGCTTTGCATAAGGAGGGGCGGAGCTTTACAAAAAATGAGCCGCCCATGGGCGGCTCATAGAAATTGGCGGAGAGGGAGGGATTTGAACCCTCGGTGCCCCTTGCGGAACACGGCGATTTAGCAAACCGCTGCCTTCGACCACTCGGCCACCTCTCCAAAACATACGCATTCGGCGTAAATAAGGTGCGAAGTTTA
>JAVWAR010000124.1:250-516 GCA_036649955.1 Clostridia bacterium
CCGCACCCTTGCGTCAATCAAAGCTTGCACGCTGGCGAAAGGGTTGCTACGATATACCGCAAATGATGTTGCAGATTCATTTTGTTGTGCATTCCTTTTGAAAGGATCCGATCAATGACGAAGAACGTTTGGACAATTGCGATACTCGCTCTCTTACTGAGTGTGGGACGTGCTTCCGCTCAAGATGCGGCTCCAGCTCCCGCCGAGGTTAAACTCGTCCGCTTTTCACCGGCGGTAGAAGTTAAAGATTTAGAATCGGGTACACT
>JAVWAR010000125.1:0-513 GCA_036649955.1 Clostridia bacterium
GCAATGAATTTTGCACTATAGCTTTTTTGTTTTCATTTGGTTTTTTCATTCTTGGTTTTTTGTTTTAGGCAATTGCTAATTGCTGTTGCTTTTTTAGAGTGGCTCTTCACACAACATTTTTTTAAGTCATATAATGCACTATAAATTATTATAATAAAACCTTTATATTTTCACCTTTTAATTACTCAAAATCTAAAAAAAGTGGTGAAATATTGTTTTTCTGTTTTATGTTTAATTTACTTGGAGGCAAAAATTATATGAATGATTTTTTTGAAAACTTCTTGGCTCTATTGCCATTGAGTCAGCTAAAAATGCGGTTCTTCCGCTAGTTGCAGGCGCTCTGCTTACTGGTGAAACTGTGGTTATTAATAATATTCCTGATATTTCAGATGTATATAAAATGTTCGAGATTATAAGGCTGATGGGCGGCAGTGTCGACGTCGTTGATGGGTCCGCTATCATTTCCGCCACCCTTAGCAAAACCGAAATACCAAAAGGGTTGGCTTCTGAAAT